>NZ_JADEWJ010000140.1:0-9678 GCF_015207725.1 Synechocystis sp. LEGE 06083 | reverse complement strand
GTCGTTTCACTCCTGGGTGGTACTTCGTTGTCGCTCCTGCAACACGGTCAATGTGGCCTTGAGTAGATCGGGGGAATGGGGACGGTCAATGAATTGTAAGAGGCTCAGGATTTCCCCTGGTATGCGGGAGTTCCGGTCTTGGTCCCCCACGTCCAAAACCTTCAGACCACCATCTTTTTCCACATCCTTCAGGCGATCGGCAACGAACCTGCCCTGGCGATTTTCCCGTACCAAAATGGCCGCATTATGGTGAGGATTGGTCAACAACAGGGGCACTAGCCGACGGCGAATTTGTTCCACTTCCTGGTTAATGTCCTGGGGAAAATGAATTTCTACCCCCCCATCGGTGGCCGGAGGATTGGGTTGGGGGTCCCCCGGTTCCACTGGACGAATGGCTTGGGGACGGAAAGGTAAAGTGGTATCCGCCTTGGGACCATTAAATCGGGTTTGCCAATCTTGGTTAACCCATTCCAGTAAAAAGTTAGCCGCCGCAATCACCTGCAAGTTACTACGCCCGGCCTGGTCCATGGTGGCAAAACTGCCTAGGGCCTGGCACCGCCGGCAAAATTGATTGAAATATACGGGGTCAGCGGGGGTAAAGCTGGAATTAATGGCTTGGTTGGGGTCCCCCACCCGAATTAAACGGATGGTGCCGTTGGCGTTCTGGGCCAATTTGGTCAACAACTTTTCCTGGAGGGGGCTGGAGTCCTGGGCTTCGTCTTCAAAAACACCAAAAAATTGTTCCTGCCACTGGCGGCAAAGGTGGGGGTCTTCTAGCACCCGCAGGGCAGCCAAAATCATATCGTTATAGTCGATCCAATTCTTCGCTGCCATCAGGGCTTGGTAATGTTTAAACAAACCAGCTCCCATGGACAGGAGTTCGCTACCGGGGGCAATGCGACCCATATCCGCCACATCCTGGGGAGAAAGGCCAGAACTTTTGGCTTCGGCCACCACAATTTTGGTCAATTCGGGTAAAACTTCCGTGCTCAGTACCGCCTGCCGCCGCAGAGTTTCCGTGGTTTCCCCGTCAAAATTCCCCGCTTCCACCAGGGCTTGGTAGGTTTTAGGGTTTTCCCGTCGCCATTGTTCCACCGCATCTTTGATCAAGCGATGGCCCCGTTGGGGAGAAACTAGGGTCTGTTGTTCTGGGTCTAGCCCCGATATTTCCGGATGTCGTAGGGCAATGCTGAGGGCTAAACCATGGAGAGTCTGCACCGCAAACCCCAAGCTAGGCAAGCCCAAGGCCTGTAAACGCTGGTTAACCTTCCCTTTGATGGCTGCCGCCGCTGAACGGGTATAGGTAACAATCAGTAATTTTTCTTGGTTATGTAAACCATGGTGGGCAATGGCGATCGCCGCCGCTACAGAAAGACTATGGGATTTGCCGGCCCCTGGCACTGCAGAAACGGCCATTTCTCCCCCCTGCCAATCCGCCAAGGGTCGTTGACTACTGCGTAAACTTTGGCGTAGTTGCTCTAGGTTTAGGGAAGTTTGATGCATGGCGATCGCCGTTGGGTCAGAAGTCGAATGGTGAGAGTTTTATAAACCTTGCAAAAGGGGAATTAAATTTCGTTTGCGGCTATGGGCTTTCATCAGTTGGCCCAGATAGTTTTGCCATTCAGGCGATCGATCCATTGCTTCGTAGCCTTTTTTGACCAGAGCCAATAATTCAGCCGCCCGATCGTAATACTTTGACTGTGCTGAATCCATAATTTCCTCCGCCCGGGGAACGCCATTGTCTATAACCCATTGGGGGTTAGATTTTAAAGCTAACAACATTACCTGGCGCAAAAGCTCTTGCTCCCAACGATCCAATTGGCTAGCCAGAACCATTGCCCCTCGTACATAATCACTGGCCAAGAAAATTCTAATTCGTTCTACTTTAGTACTGTAGCCCCAGCGATCATCAAGGTTGAGTAGATGCTCAAATAGATCATCTTTCAAAAATTGCCAATCTTCCCCAGAGATTTTTACTAATTGGTGAAAATCGGCCAAGCAGGGCCGAACTTGTACTGCCTTCAACAAGCTTGCTAAATGCAACTCCGGCTGTTCAGTTTCCCTGGCCAGTTCAGCGATCAATTTGAGCAATTCGTAGTCGTAGTTATCCTCTCCTTTTAAGGTCAATCCTAGGCGGGCAATGGTGATGGCTTCGGCCATAGCGCCCACTTCCACTAAGCCCTCTGCTATTTGCAAAGCTTGCTGTCCATTCTCGATTTGGTCAGCATTGGCCATTACTTCCTCAACCCGGTCGAGGTAAGCTAACATCCTCAAAAAATTTGTAATAGCTCCCGCCGCCATTGCTAGGGCAAGATATTCTTCGTATTTTTTTTGTTTTTTGAGCACCTCTAGACGTACTGCTAGTAGCGGGGTGTCTAGGCTTTCTTGTTCCTCTGGGGTTAGGTTTACCCTTTGACCCGGGGCCGCTAATACTTTCCGCAATGCGGGTAGTTCCCACATTTCGGCGATCGCCAGAGTGGCCAGATCATAGTCCGGTTCCCCTCTTTCGCGCCATTTCTTCAATGAACGAGATAATTTACCCCTTTCTAAATCGGAAAAGTCGGCGGCGAGAATTAGTTCAGCCCATAGCTCGCTTATTTGATCATAGATGTCATAGCCATAAATGCCATATTCATATAATGCTGGCCATTCCCGCACACAGGTTTCTGTAATGACCGTTAAAGCGGCGATCGCCTCCCCCAATCTTTCGCCAAGTCCTAGATCTCGGACTTCATCAATCAAATCAACTATTTCTTCACAGGGTAACTCACTTTCATCTTCTCCTTCCCAATATTCACTTACCATTATTTCTGTTTCCCGAATGGCATCTCGTATCTGTCCACGGTAATAATTAGTGTCGATCAAGATATTGTTTTCAACTTTTTTTATATATTGTTTGCGAACTATTTTTTCAATTTTATTGAGTAATTTTGGTTCTTTTCCTACCAAAGCTATCATAATTTCTATAATCTGTTCCTTGTCTAAATCCCCTAGTAATTCCGGTAAACTTGGTCGTTCCTGAACGGTGTGGGGACAACGACAGACATTTAAAAGAGTGGCAACAATATGCTTACACCAATCTCCATATTTATAGGGACAACTACACTGGGTTGAGATAACATTATTCCCCTCGAAATTAATACAAACATCGTAAATATAGCTTCCTCTGACCTGGGCTGTGATTAAATTTCCCCGTTTTATTAAGGATTCCACTGCCCCCTGTTGAAAATAGTCTGCTCCCCTCTGAAAGCTTTGACTAGTAGAACAATCGGCAATGTGCTGTTCCGAGATTTGAGGTAAATCAGTCATGCTCTAGTTGCTGTCATGGGGTTGTAGTTTACTTTCTTAAACTTAACCTTATCCGTAGCGGGATTGTACAGCACATAATTGCTCTGGCCCTGTTTCCGACCCACATTACCAACTCCCACAATTCTCCGGGGGGATTTCGCCTGATCCTGGGTAGTTTGGGGCCCATCCAGGGTAATGATTTGGGACTGTAATTGTGTCGGTTCCACCCAGCATTCAAAGGCTAAACCCGATCGCCCACAGAATAGATTATTGGCATCGGCCCGAATTAGGCGATCGCAGAGGGTAATGGGGGCGGTTTCCGGGGTCAGTTCATCGGCATAGCTCACCGTACTACCGTGAATAAGTAAACAATCCAATTCGTGGAAGCCAAAATGGAGTGTCCTTAGCCACTGTACTAATTCCCAGTTGATACTTTCCCAGAGCAATTTAGCCCCATCGCTACCCACTTCAGCAACTAATTCTGGTGCATCCAGGGAACCCCGCAGGCCGTGGAGATTGAAGCACTGTTCTTCCCACCAACCGAGACAAACCTGAGGAATTAATTCATCAGCCCTGGGAGACTGGATGCGGTCAATAACAGGCCGATTATCACCCTGTAAACCGACAAAATCCCCCAGAATATAGAAATCAGTGATGGCATCACCTTGGCTTTTAATGTCGGCCAACACTGCCTCATAGGCCGCTAAATTTCCTTCAATGCCACTACAAATGGCCCAATAACTGTTGATCATTATTTTTCTTTATGCCAGAATCCGCCTTGAAATTTCTGTGATTAAGGATGAATTTTTTATCAACGTTGACAGACATGACTGGGATCATCGGCCCGTTCTGCAAATTCCAGTCCCTGGGCCAATCGCCAAGCAAAAATGGGGGGTAATCCCTGCTCAATAATGGCCGCGCAGGTACGTTGATAGTCGTAGGGGACTTCCCTGAGGGTTACTTGGAGTGTGTCAGTATCATATAAAACATAGGTGGCATTGGGTCTGCCATGGCGAGGTTCCCCCACGGATCCAGCGTTGATAATCCGTTTCAGGGGCGTGGTGAATTGTTGATCTGCCTTACCTTCTGCGCTCTGGGCCACTCGCACAGAAATGGTTCCCCCCTTCAAATCCCGCACATAGGGGACATGGGTATGGCCACAAAATAGAACATCGGCTTCTGTGGCTAAAACCCTTTCCAAGGCGGCAAAACCATCCATGCTGGGCAGTAAATATTCGTGCTGACTGTTGGGACTACCGTGGACAAAACAAAGATTCTCATGTCGCATAGTTAGGGGCAAGGTGGCTAGATATTCCCTCACTTCAGGGTGAATGACATTATTCGTCCATTCGTGGGCCGCTCGACCCCGGTTTTCTGCCAATACGGAAGGATAACTACATTCACAGGCATTGAGACCTTCCACAATGTCTTCGTCCCAACAGCCTTGGCAAGTGGGAATATCGAGGGAGCGGATCATTTCTACTACCGCATTGGGGTAGGGACCATAGCCCACTAAATCCCCCAGGCAATAAATTTGGTCGGCTTTGTGCTGGTCGATATCCGACAAAACGGCATTGAGAGCTTCAAAATTACCGTGGATACAGGAAATAACGGCAAGTTTCATTAGGCGATCGCCTCCTCTAGGGGATTAAAGTTTTTGTACTGTTGCTGGTAATGGGTCAGAATTTCATCGGCTAGGCAGCCTTCCAGGAGGGTATCGGCAATCAATTTCTGATTTAGGTTCCAGCCCGCTAGTTCAATACCACTGAAACGTTGGGGACGACCCTCCAACCAAGGCTCCAGGGGTAATTCGGTGTATTCAATCCCCGTCAGTCCTTGGACAAAATCAATGTAAAAAGCCCGACCGTCCGGCATTTCAAAAATTCCCTTTAACCGTTGTAGTTCCCCGTAGGCTCCCCCGGTTAATTCCGTGAGAATCATCTCTAGGCTGGGGGGATCAAAGACAATTCCCGTCAACGGCGATCGCCATAAATTGGGCAAAGACTCTGGATTAGTTGGGGAAAGATCATTACCGGGGATAATCTCGTCGGCCCAACCATGCCATTCCGAATCCTTTAAAGAAGGGGGCAATACCGCTACACAACGATAGGGCAAAGGGCCAAATTGGGCTGAATTTAAATCAAGATGAAAGCCCAATTCACAGTAAACCACCGCGTCCGGGGGGACATTGGCCAACCAGGACTCTCCCCGATCGCCAGTAATGATTTGCACAGCGGGAAATGTATAGTTAATGCGAGCCAGATCAACGGAAATTGGCCCCAATCCTGGGGAAAAATAAAAAGTTGGGCAAGCTATGTTTTGCAATTGTTCAGTAATCCAAGTGGTTTTTCCCGTCCCCGGCGGCCCGGCAACAGCAATTAAGGAAGTCGATCGCATAAAAAGTGTTCAAAAATATCAAGGACAGAAGAAAGAAAAAAGCTAGTGGAAAGAAGGACTGTGGCGAATTAAGTTCATAAACTCATGGCGGGTTTTAGCATCATCAGCAAAAATTCCCTGCATCGAACTAGTCACTGTCCATGAACCAGGTTTTTGTACCCCTCTCATTACCATGCACATATGGGTTGCTTCCACCACCACCGCCACCCCTTGGGGTTGTAGTAACCCCTGTAGAGCATCGGCAATCTGGGCCGTTAGGCGTTCCTGAACCTGTAGTCTTCTGCCATACATTTCACAAATACGGGCAATTTTTGACAGGCCAATCACTTTGCCATTGGGAATATATGCCACATGGGCCCGGCCGATAATGGGCAAAATATGATGTTCACAGGAACTAAAAAGATCAATATCCCGGACCAATACCATTTCATTCGCATTTTCACTGAAAACGGCCCCATTCAAAAGTTCATCCAAAGACTGCTGATAACCGGAGGTTAAAAATTTCAGCGCTTTAACTACCCGTTTAGGGGTGTCCCGGAGACCTTCTCGGTCAGGGTCTTCCCCCATGCCCAACAGTAATGTTCTAACAGCGGCCTGCATTTCCGCTTCAGAAACGGGGGGGTTAGCTTGGGTGGAAAGGGCGGAAATTGTTTGGTTAGCGGTAAGTTTTTGGGAAGGAATCAAAGCAGTCATGGATGATAAAAAAATAATTGGATAAAGGTAAAATTCGGCAATTTAAGTCAAACTTGCCAAGGTAGCGGGACTGGGATAGCAGAGTTCTAACTGTTGGTAAAGGTCGTCCCGGTCAAGATCCCGACCGATGAAGACGATTTGATTACCCGGTGCAGAACCCTGCCATTCTTCAACTTCTAACGTGCAGCGTTTACCACTGAGTTGAAAAATGTATTTATTGGGACTATCAAGAAACCAAAGTAATCCCTTGGCTCGGAAAACATTACCGGAAAGATTTTCCAGAAAATTTTGAAATTCTGCCAACAAAAAAGGACGGTGACTATAGTAAGAAATGGAAATAAAGCCATCATTATCTAAGTGGGATGAGTGGTGATGGTGGTGTTCATGGTTGTGGTGGTCATGGCCATGGTCATGATGCTCAGGATCTTCCTGATCCCGTTGGTTTTGCTCAATTTCTTCTTCAATTAACCCTTGATAAATATCTTTGTAGTTGCAACCAACATCCAAGAGTAACCCCAGGGGCACTTTCGCATTTTGACAACGGACAATGCGAGCATTTTCTTTGATTTCATTAATTTGAAATTCCAACTGATAAAGACTATCTGGGTTAACTAAATCAGATTTATTGAGAAGAATAATATCTCCATAAATAATTTGCTTGAGCGCGGCTTCACTCTCAAAATGATCTACGGTAAATTCCGAGGCATCCACTAGGGTAATTACAGAGTCTAAGTGGGTAAAGTCCCTTAGTTTTGTCCCTAAAAATGTTAACATAATCGGCAAAGGATCGGCAATTCCTGTGGTTTCAATGACCAAATAATCAATCAATTCATTTTTTTCTAGCACATTGTAAACCGCCTCCACTAAACCATCATTAATGGTGCAACAAATACAGCCATTACTGAGTTGAGCCATGTCTTGATCAACGGATGTCAGTAATTGACTATCAATGTCGATGTCGCCAAATTCATTGACTAAAACTGCAATTTTGAGATTTTGGCGATTGTTCAAAATATGATTGAGTAAGGTGGTTTTACCACTACCTAAAAAGCCGGTGATAATAGTGACTGGTAGGCCCCTTTTGGGAATGATTAAATCCGATGGTGAGGAATGATTCATAGTTAAAATACAGACAAATAGTTATGAGATTTTTTTAAAATTCAATCCGCTTAGTGTGCAATTGCTGAGCAATATCCTTGGCAAAATAGGTCAGAATTAAGTCTGCCCCTGCTCGTTTCATGCTGATGAGGGTTTCCCGCACTACCTTTTTTTCGTCGATCCAGCCCCTAGCCGCCGCCGCTTTGACCATGGCATATTCCCCACTGACGTTGTAGGCTACTACTGGTAAATTAGTATGGGATCTAATCCGGCAAATAACGTCCAAATAGGCCAAGGCGGGTTTAACCATTACCATGTCCGCCCCTTCACAAATGTCCAAAGCCACTTCCTTGAGGGCCTCCCTACCATTGGCCCCGTCCATTTGATAGGTTTTTTTGTCACCAAATTTGGGGGCGGAATCCAGGGCATCCCGGAAGGGACCGTAGTAAGCAGAAGCATATTTGGCGGAGTAGGCTAGGATACCGACATTGATCCAGCCTTCCGCATCCAAGGCTCGACGAATAGCTCCAATGCGGCCGTCCATCATATCGGAGGGGGCGACAAAATCCGCTCCTGCTTCAGCTTGCATCAGGGCCTGTTTAACCAATACTGCTACGGTTTCATCGTTGAGAATTTGGCCATTGGCTACAATGCCGTCATGGCCTTCACTGCTGTAGGGATCAAGGGCGACATCGGCAATGACAATTATGTCTGGACAAGTTTCCTTGATGGCCCGGATTGCCCGGGGAATTAACCCCTGGGGATTGTAGCTTTCGGTGCCACCATTGTCCTTTTTGTGGTCATCAATGAGAGGGAATAAGGCGATCGCCCCGATGCCCAATTGCCAAACGGTGCGAACTTCCTCTAATAATCGATCCAATGAGTAGCGGTAACAGCCGGGCATGGAAGGCACTTCCTGTTCTAAGTCTTGCCCTTCCGTCACAAAGAGGGGGTAAATTAGATCCTCCACTCCGAGGGTATTTTCCCGTACCAGACGCCGTAGGGTGCCCGTCCGTCGTAATCGCCTCGGTCTTTGGGTGATGGATAAAGAGACAGGAGATTCCACTGAAGAAGCCTGAACGGGCATGGCAATGGCTGGGGCACTGGGAGTCATGGGCAACAGAAATGATAATGATTATCATTTTGATGATACCGCAGTGACTCTTAAATAGGAACCCAGGTTGATTGCTCCCTTGATAAAACCCTGAACTGGAAGGGGTTTGAGCCCCAAAATTTTCCCTATTTACCCAGGGATAAATCCCACTGCTCCGACCCAAGCAAAATTCATTAACTTGGCGATCGCCGTCCTCCAGGTTTCCTTCAATCTAGCCATTGGCGCAGCAAATTGACGTAGGTCTTGTTGAGCAAATCAAACTCAATGGTTTTGCCAGATTGTTTGAACAATGACCTTTGCACTGTATTTAAACGAAGCTACAACTTAATGCCCAAAACCTGGGTATGGGCCCCCCGGGCCTGGGTCACCCCAATGGTGCGTTCCGCCGCTTCAATCATGGGACGACGGAGGCTCACCACAATAAATTGAGCTTGTTGGGCCTGTTTGCGGACCATTTTGGAAAGTTTTTCCACATTGGCACCGTCCAAAAACATATCCACCTCATCAAAGCCGTAAAAGGGAGAAGGGCGGTAGCGTTGGAGGGCAAAAATAAAACTCAGCGCGGTTAATGATTTTTCCCCACCGGACATGGAACTAAGGCGACGCACCGGTTTACCTTTGGGGTGGGCCACTAGATTCAAGCCACCGTTAAAAGGGTCTTCTTGGTCGTCTAAATGCAAATAGCCATCCCCATCAGACAGTTCAGCAAAAATAATTTGAAAGTTTTTATTGACTGCATCAAAAGCATCTTGGAAAGAACGACGACGCAGGGTGGTAAAGTTCTCAATTCTGAGCAGTAATTCAGTCCGTTCCCCCGCAATGGTTTGCAACTTTTCTGACAATTCCCCTAGGCGGGCTTCGGTTTTTTCATACTCTTGCAACGCCAGCATATTCACTGGTTCCATAGCTTCCAAACGCTTTTGTCCGTTGCGAATGGAGCGCTGTAATTCCTCCAAAATATTGGCAAAATCCAAACTTGCTTCGTCCCGGTCCTGGAGTAGGGGAATTTCCGCCCAGGGATCGGGTAAATCTTGTTCTAATTCTCCCAACTGACTTTGTAGTTGAGTTAAGTTTTCCTGGTATTCCTG
>NZ_JADEWJ010000139.1:0-9712 GCF_015207725.1 Synechocystis sp. LEGE 06083 | reverse complement strand
AGATAAGACTGTGGAAGTAACTTTCTACGTTTGATGGCTAGGGCTTTATGGATCGTTGGGCTTGGGGCGACGCATTCCTTTGCCCAGATAGGCAATGCAAAAAGTAGTCAGGGCCATCATGGTTAAATTGAAGTTCTGGGTGGTTCCCCAGAGGGTGAGGGGACAGAGGAGAAACACCGCTAAACTGAGGTAGGTTTTTGCTCTGCCTGAACCGGACTTTTGTTTAATTTGCTTAGGTTTATTGCCAACCTTGGTAGAGAAAAATAATTGCTTCAACCGGCGGTAACTCTTCATACGTTTCTGTTGTATTACTCGTGGAATTGATCCTTAAAATTCTAGTTATTCCAGTCATGAAATGGGTCTTGAAGACCTCCCCCACTCCCCAGTTAAAAAGCAAACTTCAGCCGCAGTGTAACCAAAATGCAGATGGGTATGGAAGGGATAATTCTGAACTTTTACCCACTTTTCTAGGCTGGCAAAAGCATACAAACAACGTGGGCAACCTGGCCATGGGTATCTAGAATGGGTGAAAACCAAGCATCATAGAACCAAGTGCCATGGTCAACCCGTTCCAATTGCACACTGACGGACTCAATCACATTGTTAGCTAAAGCATGGCTGATCAAACTTTTTAATTCGTTAGCTTCGGGTAACAAATAATAAATCGATTTACCAATGCTTTCTTTGGGGTCAAGGCCAATTTGTGCTAAATATTTTCCCCCACATTTTAGCAATACTCCTTGGTTATCTAAAATGAAAATCACACTGGGAAACCATAAAATAGCCTGGTTTAAGAGGTCATCTTCCTGTTGGATCAGGGTCTCATTTTGTTTATGTTTGGTTTGAATGCGGGCATTGTTCAAGACTAGGGCAATTAATTCCGCCGTTTTTTCCATGGCGATGGCAGAAGCCGGGGTGAAATGGTCCGCTTGGGAATGCATCAGGGTTAAAATCCCCAACAATTCGTCTCCCCAAACAATGGGAACCCCCAGGGCCGACAGGGCATTGTAGGGTTCGTCGGGCAGTTTCAGCCAACGGTAATCCTTAGTGGTGTCGTTAATTAATCCCGTTCTTTTATTTTCCCTGACCCAACCCGCCAGTCCTTTATCCAACACTTGGCCGACAAGATTTTTTTTCTGATTTTGGTCGGTGGCTCCCCTGGCCAAAATACTCTCCGTGACGCGGCCGTCGCCATCTAGTAAGAAAAGACTGCCCAACTGGGCCCCCGTTTGGTGAATGGAGGCTTCCATGGTTTTTTGCAACGTGGCCTTAATCAACATCCGTCCCGCGGAGACGTTGGTGAGGGAAATAAAGCCTTTGAGAATTTTATTTTGGATATCCAGGGTGTTGTTACTGGCTTTGAGGCTGGCCAACTCCTGCTCTAGGGCTTCGATTCTGGCTAGAGACAGATCTGGATTGGGATCGTAGATGCTCATACACGGAGGACGATTAAAATTGGCCTAGATGCTTTTATCCTAATCTTCTTGGGGATTTTCCGGTTGTTAAAGGGAAGACTTTTCCTTGATCTGGTGGGTGAGTTGCAGTAAATGATAGCGATATTGACCGCATTCTACCCCTTGCTGGCCAAAGTTTTGGCAGTTTCGGCAATATAGTTGGCGATCGCCAGGGAACCACCGGGGGGACCAATGCGTTCTTGCCCGTTCTGCCGACAGCTTTGTTGATAATGGTGATCTGCCAAAATTTCCAGGGCTTTCTGACTAGCTTGACTGATTAAATTGGCTTCCTGGGGATTTTGGCCAATGGTGGTGACGGAACGGCCTAATAATCGCATTTGAGCTTCCGCAAAACCATAGGTAAATTGGGGGCCACGGCCAGGAATTTGTAACACTGGCTTACCTAAACCCACGGCCTGTTCCACCGCAGTACCGGCCATGCCTAACACTAAATCCGCCTGCTGCAGAATGTCGGCAAATTGCTGCCAGGAAAGATGAATGGTGCAGTTCCCCCGTTCCAGGCGATCGCCGTGGCATTGCCAACCATGCTCCACTGCCAAGGTTTGTAGATGCTCCACCGTCACTGCGGGCACGAGGGCGGCCCAAAAATCCACTACTTTTTCCTGGGCAATGGCTCTACAGAGGGGTAATAGTTGGCCCAAATTGTTTAACGCTTCCGGCACCCGGCTACCGGGCAAAAGGGCAATGAGGGTGTTGCTGTGCCGTTGCAATGGCTGTCCCGTCGGTTGGAGAGCGTCCATGATCGGATAGCCCAAACAACGAATATTAATGCCCCGTTGTCCTAAATCCTCCGCTGTTAAATGGTCTTTGGCGATCGCCCCGAGACAATGGCAAGATTTTAAACACCAGGCCACAGTAAAGGGCAAGGGTAACCGGCCTTCGTAATAACTGGAATTGGCCACCAAAAAACTCAGGTAGGGCTTACCACTGAGACGGGCAAAGGCCAAGGGCACAATGTCACCGATCGCCACAATGAGGTCAAATTGATGTTTTTGTTTGAGTAGGTCCTTAATTTGCTTAATGGTCAGGCCCACTAAACCACCAACAATGTCTTGCCACCAAGTCAAAAAGCCAGTGTAAATTAGCCCCCCGGAGGGCAGAGGTTGGGTCGGGGCAATGATGCTAATTCCCCTCTGTTGATAGGCCTTGCCTTCCCCCACCAAGGGCAGGGCAAACAGATCAAATTCCGGTGATCGCCGTTGTAGGGCATCGATAATCAAGCCGGCGTTGAGGTCTTCTCCGTGGCCGTTACTAATGAAAAGGATCTTCACTGGGGTAATGCGAATAGAGCCACTTTGGTCATTCTGACTCTTGATTGTGATGATTTAGGGAAGACAAAAGTTTGGGTTGAAGCATCTCGGTTCTTTGGCCTGTAAGGGGAAAACCTTGTTCTTGCCAATGCTTGAGATCCGCCACAATCGCGTGGATGTTGTAGCCATGTTTGGCCGCATACTCATCTCGCAAGCGTCGTGTTTCTTCAACTATATGATCATTCCACATCAGAATTAACTCCGAGCAGTTCCTCGGGAGTGCAAAGGATAGGGGACTCAAAGCCAAATTCTCGGCAAGCACGTTCAATAGGGTGACGTTTAACTGCGTTGGCAATGTGTTTACAATTCCAGGTAAGCAAAAAATTAAGTTGGTGGTAAGCCGCTATTGCAATATGTAATGCGTCCGCCACTGCGTTCTGGGGGAGGGCCGCTCTTTGAATAAGATATTCGGAAAGAGCTTCAGCTTCTTGGGTAATAGCAATAACGGGAATGTCCTGCAACCATTCTAAACGGGCCGATGCGGCCTCTGGGTTTCCGTTACTGGCTTCCCGAAGCACCAGGGCGGAAGTGTAGAGAGAAAAATTGATGCGCTCTGTGGCCCACCATTCGTAGCTGATCTGTTGATGCCCTGCGGCAACCACATCCCGGCTGGGACGGGCTGCGAGATAGCTAATCACACTTGTTTCGACGTAAACCGTACTTTTCATGGTTTAGACCAAAGTGTCTATTGATAGGTTTTCCCTATCCCCACCAAGGGCAGAACAAACAGATCAAATTCCGGCGATCGCCGTTGTAGGGCATCGATAATCAGGCCGGCGTTGAGGTCTTCTCCGTGGCCGTTACTAATGAAAAGGATCTTCACTGGGGTAATTAGAACCAAACCGCTTCAGTCATCTTTATCGTTGTCGTCATTGTCATTATCTTCCTCGTTATCATCATTGTGGTCATCATTGGCATGATTGTCGTTATCCCCGGCCCTATCTTCTTGCTGTTCCATGTTCTGTTGATTTTGTCTACCTTCCTCTTCCCGATTACCACCGCCGCAACCACTGACCACTAACAAACAACCCACAACAAGCAAAGACAAAAGTAAGCCAGGTTTAAACATTGTCCTCAATTCCCTTAGATTGCAAAAAAATGACGGTGGTTACCCTTAGGTAACAACAGTTACAGTTTGCGATCTTAACGTTTTTCTTGGCGTTGGCGGATAATGTTTTCCACCTGGGAGCCCAAATCCAGCAGACGTAAATTTCCCCCATTGCCCTGCCACGTGGCAAACAAGCAGAGATAACGACCCATGGGGGCGATCGCCGTGATAGTTTCCCCTAGGGAAAAATTGCCAAATAGAAAACCCTCATAATCCAACAGAGCCACTTCCCCATGGCGATCGGCCAGCAAGTAACCCCAGGGAAAAGGCTGAACGAATTGGGGCTGGACATTTAAAGCAATGCGATTGACTTTTAGGGGTTGCAGGCGAATCAAAATACCGGCTTGGGGGGCATCATCGGCCAAGCCAAACAGATGGTTACGGGAGTAGCGGTTAACCACCAATTGAGACACTAAAAAAGAAAGGCGAAATGCCGGAAACACAGACCCCCGCCGATTAAATAGGAAAAAAACAGTCTGACGGTGACTCGCAGTTGATGGTGACTGCACTAACAGGCCATGGTTTTGATCTAGTGTGAGCAGTTGGCAAGGACATCGAGTTGGCAATGCCGGGGCCACCGCTAAGCAGAGGTCAGTCCGCCATACCTGAAAGTAACCTTTAGCACTGTTTTGATCGCCCACCACCACTGCCAGGGTTTTGCCCCCGGGGCTCAGGTTAGCCAACAGACGATCTGCTTGCAAATTGATGCAGGGCTTGGGTAGGCAAAGATTCCTAAGTAGGGTTTCTCGCCATTGGTAAAATTGCCATTCTCCCGTTTCACCCCCCTGGATTAACAGGCTAATTTGGTCTTGGTTTACCTCCAGGTTAGCCATGGTTCCCGGCAAACCCAAAGACCATCGGGGCAAGGGATGGTGCTCGAAATTGCCGTCGCCATATTGCCATAGGTACAGTTCGGTCCCATTGCCCAGATACAGCCAAAGTCCTGCCCTGGTTAGGTGGTTGACGGGAAATAGCAAAGGGGTACTGTGTTTAACCGTGGCCGTAAAAGTCAGCGAGGCCGGGGCAAGGTGATGGTAAAGATAGCCGTTAGCCTGGGTGAGACTCTGTTCCAATGCTTGTTTTTGGGCCGTTGCCAAAGCACTGGCCATGGATGCGGCACTGGAAAATCGCCGTTGGGGCAATTTCTCCAAAGCTCGTTGGACGATGGAACCAAGCAAGGGGGGAAATTCCGGCGGTAAAGTTAGGCGGGTATTGAGATGGGCCGTCTGTAAAGCTTTAGGAAATCCTGAAAATGGGCGATCGCCGACAATGAGCTCGTACAGCAAAATGCCCACTGCATAAATATCGGAAGCCACAGAAAATTTGCCGTAGAAGCGTTCCGGGGCCATATAGGCGGGGGAACCAGTATAACCTTTGCCGAAGTTAGGATTGCCCGTTTTTGCCGTCAGGCGAGCAATGCCAAAATCTGATACTTTCACCTGCCACCCCTCTCCCCGCGGAATTAACAGGATATTTTCTGGTTTGAGGTCACAGTGGACAATGTCATGCTGATGGGCCTGGGCCAAACCCAGCAATATCTGTCGTACTAGGTCTATTTTTCCCGCCACACATAAATCTCCATCCCCATCGATAATGTCCCGTAGAGTTCCCCCCTCGCAGTAATCCATCACCAAATAGCGCCCCCCAGGATGGTATTCCAAGCCATGGCAAGCCACAATGTTGGGATGGCGTAGGGTCAGCAGATAGGACAGTTCCCGCAGAAATTTGTTGGTGGGAAATACCCGGTGCTCCAAATCCTTGAGGGCAAACATTCTACCCGTAAGCCGGTGGATAGCACAGTAAACCCGTCCGAACTGTCCCTGTCCAATTTGTCCAATAATTCTATATTGGGAGCGGGGAAACAGTGGCATAACCGCCACATTGGCAGTCTTCACCATAAAAAACACGCCTAGGACAGGGAGTGACTCTATCTTACCTTTGTCCCAGGCGATTATTGCTGTTGTTGTTGTCTTGGAGGCAATGGGGGAAGTCTTGGCCAACGGGCTGAAACCGCAGCTTTAACCAAATAAGTTGGCCGCCGTGGTGTCGCTTTCTTCCGTCAACAGGGGTTTAATTTCCCGGTCTGGATCGGCAATGTAAGCTTCATGGTCAACACCATCCGCTGGGGCCATTACCGCGGTGGCTTCCACTTCTAGCTCCAGATCTTCCACTGGCCCTTCATAGTACTGCTTATGGAGAGCCCTGGCCACTTCATAATTGTCCAAATCCCCTTGGTCAAAATAGAGCTTGTAGGCCTGACGTAAATCGTCCGTGGCTTGCTTGCGGTTATCTAGGCGGGCGTAGGCCATGCCCCGATGGTGAAAAGCACCGGCCAAATCGCCCCTGAGACGAATGGCTTCCGTGCAATCCCGCACTGCTTCGGTCCAATCTTCCAAGCGGAAATGGCTCAAGCCCCGTTGGTAATAAGCCTCAGCATGGGGATAGGCGGCAATGCTTTGGGTGCAGATTTCCATGGTGCGTAACTCCTGAACCACAGCAACTAGGTCTTGATGTTGGTGGTCTAGGCTTTCATGGGTCTGTGCAGCGATTGCCCGGAAAGCTTTGGTCAAATTTGCTTGGTTAGCGGCGATCGCCTGTTGCTGTTGACCGAGGGAAGTGTGAACATCCCCTTGGAATTTTTGTAGATATTCCTGCAGATGGGCTTGGTTTTGGTTCACCAACTGGACAATCTGGGCCGCTGTGGCCTGTTGATTGGCCAGCAAATGCTGTTCCAATTGCTTACGGTTAAATAAATGGAGTCCGACCCCGGCCGCCACTGGAATTACCCCGGCTGCTGGGTTAGCAGGCAAAACCACACTGGCGATCGCCCCACCGATTAACGCTACCACCGACAAACCATCCCAGAGCCCGGATTTGTAGCCCGTGGTTGGGGCCCCATTTCCCTGGGAAGTTACCGTTTGTTCATTAACTTGATTTTCCATCATAATCCTGATTCCTTTGCCGACAATGGATAGAACACAGATTGCTAGAGCTCAGAAAAGCCCATCAACAGAGTTTGAACATGCTGGGCATCCTATGGAAGATGGGAGAACCCCGCTGGAGATTTAACCAAACAAAGCTTCCTCTTGGTGAGTAAGAATTTTGCAATTGGCAGTGGCATAGGCCGCACAGAGCAACACACAACCCGCCGCCAATTCCTCCGGCTTGAGGAAATCAGATCCCTTATCCGTATGCTCAATGGTTCCCTCCAGTAATTGACCTGCACAGGCCACACAGGACGCCGCCCGACAGGAATAGGGCAAATCCAATCCCTGATTTTCCGCCGCTTCGAGAATTAACTCATCCGCTGCCACCTGGATGGTGACATCACTGCCCGTGGCCGGATTGACCAAATTAACGGAATAAAGCGTACCCATGAATGATCCAAACAATTGATTCAAAATTAGCCCATTAGCTACTGAGAATGGTGTGGTCCAACTTCAGCGCTGGCAACACCATTGCCACCTCATCAGGTTCCAGAAATTCCTTAATAGTTTCCTGGATCACTTTATAACTAATCTTGGCGTACTCAGTATAGTTGTAAGCACGCACAATAGTTTGGTACCAAATCAATAAACCCTCCCGCAGGCGGTCTAAATCCCCAAATAAAATGGCCGTAATTGAACAACGGAACACATTGGTCATATCCCGCCGACAAATTTCCGTCACATCCCGATCGCCCATGTGGAAAGTATCCTGGGGCAGGTTCCGTTTTTCCGCTTCCCAGCGGTTAATAATTTGTTCTTCGTTGTCCCGGATTTTTTCATAGGCACTAATACGGATTTCCGCCGTATCTAACAAATCCTGCAAAAACTGCAATTCTTGATCCGTGGCGTAACGGCCATCGGCATCAATGGTCAAACGAGTTAGGGATTTAAACATCAATCACATACCTCATAAAAATAAAAATCAAACTGCCCCCATGGGCCGGTGCCTACTCATCCACATCCTTGGCAATTTGGATTTTGGCTGCCTGTAACTGATCTGCTAATTGACTAATCATCGAACGGGTAATTAATTTACCTTTTTCCACCAGGATGCCCCCATCCCGAGGATTTAAAATGTTTTCCTCCGCCCGACGGCCAATCAGTTCCTCGATGTCCTCGATTTCACTGACGTACATCCCAGCGGGCAACTCCACCACCACCCCTTCGTCCAACACCCGGGCCTGGCAGGCCAAGCGGGAGCGGCCATTATGGGTAGTAATCACCTCTAGGGTGCGCTGTTCCCGACGGTTGAGGGGGGAAAGACTTTCCATCCCAGCGGTGACGTAAACGTGACAAGTGGCACACATCCCCCGACCACCACACTCCTTCATAATCCGCAAATCTTGACTAAGTAATCCTGAAAGCAGATTATCGTTAGTCTCAATGGCGACTTTTAAATTGATGGGGTCGAGTCTAATGGTTTTAGCCACACAATCCTCCTTAGTGCTGTAATACTGATATTAGCCCTGTTGGCGACAGAGCAATTCCATAATGGTGGCATGGTCATGGCCTTCCGTTAACCAAGCAGAAACTGGTTTAAGGCGCTCCTTCAGGCCGAGGATGAAAAGATTTTTTTCCGCCCCCAGGGACTCACAGACGGTTTGCTCACAATGGAGCTTTTCACCGGTTAACTGTGAGAAAAAGGCGGCCAGCATGCCCGCTTCCAGGAAACCCATGGGGCTTTTACCCTGGAGAGCACAGGCCACAAAAGGGGAATTAATCACCTCGGCCACAATGAAGCCGTTTTGGTAGTATTTCAAGTCGATATCCACCAGGCCGTAACCGTGGGATTTCCAACATTGTTTAAAGGTCTGCAGAAATTCCACCATGGCCATGGCCTGGATTGGCTTGCCATAGTATTCCTGCAGTTCGTCGGCAAAGCGCTTATAGAAAGCACTGCCCCAGGTTTTGCCACAGGCGGTGAGAGCCACCCCAGCCCCAATGCCTAGTTCGGAATCTAGGGCGGTGAATAGACCCTTGATGAGGGTATCGGGCAGGGCAATCAGACGGGCTCCACTGCGATTTTCCAACAGGCCAAACTCGTTATCCCCTTGGAGATAAACGTCCGGGGCAAAGTAGTTACCTTTGGGGGGTTGGGCATTAATCAGAGCATTTACGTCAATCATCGTTACTCTCCTAGGGTCATCATTTCTGCTTCTTCCTCTGGGGCGGGCGCAGGGGCCTGGCCGAGGATGGTTTGGTCTGCCTGGGCTAAAAAGGGTTCTAGGAGATGGTATTGGAGGGGCTCCAACAGGGACTGTAACTGTTCTTTTAGTAATTCCGATACCCTGGTTTCCATCGCCACCATTTCATGGGCCTGTACCACTCCCTCTAGCCACTCCAACAAACGGTATTGTAGGTATTCAGGATTACTCAGGAGCATCGCCATGGCTCCGTAGCGCAAAATGCTAATCCAATGCAGGAGAGCTTGGTGCAGTTGGGCCACCGGTGCATCGTTAAATTCCATTTCCAATTGGTCGGCGATCGCCTGGAAAAGAATAGTTTCCCTATCCCGCAGGAGGCGGTAGGTGTTTAACCGTTCTTGCATTAAGCCTAAATTTTTGCGGAAGGAAATAATTTCCAGAGGATGGAGATAATGGTCTTCCGCCCGATGAAAGAGCCGTTCAAAATCCTTTTGCATAATTTTATGGACCCCTAAAATAAATCGGAAAGATCTTCCAAACCAATGGCCGGTTCTACCTTGGTCACCGGCGCTTTTTGTTCTAGTTGTTCTAGCTTGGCAGGGCGAGAACTGGCGATCGCCAATGGTTGAGGCAATGGCTGACCTTGCCACTGAATACCCCGACAAAAATCCGCCACCGAGGCTGTGAG
>NZ_JADEWJ010000138.1:0-9731 GCF_015207725.1 Synechocystis sp. LEGE 06083 | reverse complement strand
GGAATTTGCGCCCCAGAGTAACATCAGTCGGGGAGAATTCGCCCGCTGGTTATTTCAAGCCAATAATGTCTTTTTTGCCAACCAACCCAGTAAACAAATTAGACCCGCTTCCAGTAACACCACCCCTCTTTTCACCGACGTTCCCCCCAGCCACCCCGACTTTGCCCAAATTCAAGGTTTAGCTGATGCCGGTTTAATTCCCTCTAGCCTCACCAACGACCCCAGCGCCACCCAGTTTCGCCCCGGTGCTCCCCTAACTAGGGAAGATGTAGTCCGTTGGAAAGTGCCCCTAGACTATCGCCGGGCCCTGCCCAATGCCAGCCTGGAAAATATTAAAGAAACCTGGGGTTTCCAGGACGCCGCCAAAATTAACCCCAACATTTGGCCCGCCCTAGCTGCCGACTTCCAAAATGGCGATCAATCCAACCTCAAAAGAATGTTTGGTTACATCACCATCTTTCAACCCCAGCGCCCCGTCACCAGGGAAGAAGCAGCCTCTGCCCTCTGGTTTTTAGGAGCCCAGGCCGATGGCCTAAGCGCCAAAGATGTCATTAATGCTCCCGCAGCCCCATCCCCCGCAGTTGAGCCTGAGCCCACCGTTACTCCGGAGAATTCCCCCAATTAATTAATGACTAAAATCGCTTACAGTGGCTAATTTAACTTAAATTTGACTGAATTTAACTAGCTTTGACCATAGGCTGGCCCTGTCTGAGTAGTAATAATAATTTGGTCGAGGGATTTAAAGCTGATCAAGGCGCCCCAATGGTTGTCAAGGTGCCCGCAAAAACTCTTGGCATGGACTTTTTTTCTTCGTCCGGTCAAGATAATATTAGTCTGCTAATCAGAGAACTGAACCCCTAAGAGTTGACAATGCCCCTATCCTCCCAACCGGCCATCTTAATTATTGGTGGTGCAGAAGATAAAGTTCACGGCCGTGAAATTTTACAAACATTTTGGTCGCGTTCCGGTGGCACCGACGCCATTATTGGCATCATTCCCTCTGCATCTCGGGAGCCTTTACTGATTGGGGAGAGATATCAAACTATCTTTGGCGACATGGGGGTCAAAGAGTTAAAGGTATTGGATATCCGGGACCGCTCCCAGGGGGACGACAGTGGTTACCGGGAATTTGTCGAACAGTGTACAGGCATTTTTATGACCGGGGGAGATCAACTGCGCCTTTGTGGGCTGTTGGCGGATACCCCCTTGATGGACCGCATTCGTCAACGGGTGCATAACGGGGAAATTAGTTTAGCGGGCACCAGTGCGGGGGCAGCGGTGATGGGGCATCACATGATTGCCGGGGGCAGTAGCGGCGAATGGCCCAATCGAGCTTTGGTGGATATGGCAGTGGGGCTGGGCATTGTGCCGGAAATTGTGGTGGATCAGCATTTCCACAATCGTAACCGCATGGCCCGGCTGTTGAGTGCCATTTCTACCCATCCTGAGTTGCTTGGTTTAGGCATTGATGAAGATACCTGCGCCATGTTCGAGCGGGACGGCTCCGTTAAAGTTATTGGCCAGGGTACGGTGTCCTTTGTGGATGCTAGGGACATGAGCTACACCAATGCCGCTATGGTGGTGGCCAATGCCCCGTTGAGCCTCCATAATCTCCGCCTCAACATCCTTGTCCATGGGGAAGTTTATCATCAAGTAAAACAGCGGGCTTTTCCTCGGGTAATCTAGGGGTGACCCAAGGCAGGTAAGGTTCCCTGACCCCAGGGACTGACTCGGATCAATTGTTCACAGCGAACAGTTTCAGTCAGAGGCCTAGCTTGAGAATGATAGTCGGCGTGTTGTGCTTCTTGCATTGGTTCTTGACTGACACAGATCATGAAAATTCTTAAAACCCTTACTCTCCGCGGCCCTAACTATTGGAGCATTCGACGCAAGAAGTTAATTGTAATGCGCCTAGATTTGGAGGATTTGGCGGAGCGACCCTCCAGTAGTATTCCCGGTTTTTATGAAGGGTTAATCAGGGTGTTGCCCTCCCTCATAGAACACTTTTGCTCCCCAGGCCACCGGGGCGGCTTTTTGGAAAGGGTGCAGGAAGGAACCTATATGGGTCATATCGTTGAGCATGTGGCCCTGGAACTCCAGGAATTGGTCGGTATGACAGCGGGATTTGGCCGCACCAGGGAAACTTCGACCCCGGGCATTTATAACGTTGTCTATGAATATGTGGATGAACAGGCGGGACGTTACGCCGGCAGGGCGGCGGTGCGTTTATGTCGTGCCTTGGTGGATACGGGGGATTATCCCCAGGCAGAATTGGAGAAGGACTTAGAAGATTTACGGGATTTGGGGGCTAACTCTGCCCTGGGCCCCAGCACCGAAACCATTGTCACTGAAGCCGATGCCCGTAAAATTCCCTGGATGCTCCTCAGTGCCCGGGCCATGGTGCAGTTGGGGTATGGCATACATCAGCAGAGAATTCAGGCAACCCTTAGTTCCCAATCTGGCATTCTGGGGGTGGAACTGGCCTGTGATAAGGAAGGTACCAAAACCATTCTCCAAGATGCGGGCATTCCGGTGCCCCGGGGCACCACCATCCAATATTTTGATGATTTGGAGGAAGCCATCAACGATGTGGGGGGCTATCCGATAGTAATTAAACCCCTAGACGGTAACCATGGTCGGGGCATCACCATTAATGTGCGCCATTGGCAGGAGGCGATCGCCGCCTATGATTTAGCAGTGGAGGAGTCGAAGAGTCGTTCCATTATTGTGGAGCGCTATTACGAGGGCAGTGACCATCGGGTGCTGGTGGTAAATGGCAAACTGGTGGCGGTGGCGGAGAGAATTCCGGCCCATGTGACCGGGGACGGCAACTCCACCATTAGCGAGTTAATTGATAAAACCAACCAAGACCCCAATCGCGGTGATGGGCACGATAATATTCTCACCAAAATTGTTGTTAATAAAACGGCGATCGATGTCATGGAACGCCAGGGCCATAACCTGGACAGTGTTTTACCCAAGGATGAAGTGGTTTATCTGCGGGCCACGGCCAACCTCAGCACCGGCGGCATTGCCATTGACCGCACCGACGATATTCACCTGGAAAATATCTGGTTAATGGAACGGGTAGCCAAAGTGATTGGCCTCGACATTGCTGGCATCGACGTGGTGACCTCCGATATTAGTAAGCCCCTGCGGGAAACCAACGGGGTAATTGTGGAAGTGAACGCGGCCCCGGGTTTTCGTATGCATGTGGCCCCCAGCCAGGGCCTGCCCCGTAACGTAGCGGCGCCGGTATTGGATATGCTCTTTCCCCCCGGTACCCCTAGCCGCATTCCCATTTTGGCAGTGACAGGCACCAACGGTAAAACCACCACGACCCGCCTTTTGGCCCATATTTATCGACAGACGGGCAAAACGGTGGGCTACACCAGCACCGATGCCATCTATATCAACGAATACTGTGTCGAAAAAGGGGACAATACGGGACCCCAGAGTGCCGGAGTAATTTTACGGGATCCCACGGTGGAAGTGGCGGTGTTGGAAACGGCCCGGGGCGGAATTTTGCGGGCAGGATTAGCCTTTGATACCTGTGACGTGGGGGTAGTGCTCAACGTGGCGGCAGACCACCTCGGTTTGGGAGATATTGACACCATTGAACAAATGGCCAAAGTTAAGTCCGTCATTGCGGAAGTGGTGGATCCCAGTGGTTATGCGGTGCTCAATGCCGACGATCCTTTGGTGGCGGCCATGGCAGATAAGGTGAAAGCCAAGGTGGCCTATTTCTCCATGAATCCCGATAACCCCATTATCCAAACCCACATACGGCGCAATGGCATTGCGGCAGTCTATGAATCTGGTTATTTGTCCATTTTGGAAGGTTCCTGGACTCTGCGGGTGGAGCAAGCCACATTGATTCCCATGACCATGGGGGGGATGGCACCGTTTATGATTGCCAATGCCCTGGCCGCTTGTCTGGCCGCCTTTGTTAATGGCTTAGATGTGGAAATAATTCGTCAGGGGGTACGCACCTTCACCACCTCGGCGGAACAGACCCCCGGTAGGATGAATTTATTTAATCTGGGTCGTTACCATGCGTTGGTGGACTATGCCCACAATCCGGCCGGCTATCGAGCGGTGGGAGATTTTGTCAAAAACTGGCGGGGTCAACGCTTTGGAGTGGTGGGGGGCCCTGGCGATCGCCGGGATAGTGATTTGATTGAGTTGGGACAAATTGCCGCCCAGGTATTTGACCGTATCATTGTCAAAGAAGATGACGATAAGCGGGGCCGGTCAGAGGGAGAAGCGGCCGATTTAATCATTAAGGGCATTTTGCAAGAAAATCCTGGCGCCGACTATGAGTTAATTTTGAATGAAACCACCGCCCTCAACCAGGCTCTAGACAACGTTGAAACCGATGGCTTGGTGGTGATGTTCCCCGAAAGTGTCACCAAGGCCATCGACATGATCAAAGACCGCAATCCCATCGGCTAAAGGCTTTGTCTCTTTTTTCTCACCAATACCATGGCCACCTATCAAAAAAGCAACCTTGCCTGGGAATTGCAACAGTTAACGCAGAATGGGCGGGAATGGGTGGCCTGGCAGACTGATCGCCTCTGGCAGGGGGTGCCTCCCATACCGGGGTTAGATATTCCCCATTGGGAACGGTGGGAAGAATTAATTTTCCACAGCTTACTCTGGTTAATTATTGCAGTGGCGATCGCCTTCATTTGGTTGAACCGCCGCACTTGGCAGAGGTATTGGCATAATTTAACCGCAGTGGATTTGCGCCCTAATTTTGCAACTCCTTCCCCCGGAGCTAGCTATTGGATGAGAACGGCCCACCAGGCTGCCCGCCAGGGAGATTATTACCAAGCTTGCCGTTATTTGTATTTGGCCATGTTGCAAATATTGCAGGAGAAAAGGGGTTTAGAGCCAGCACCAGGGAGAACTGACCGGGAATATCAACGGCTAACGGCGCAATTTCCCCAGGCCAGCGCCTACAATACCCTTTTCACTATCCATCAGGAACTCTGTTTTGGCCAGCAACAAGCTTCCCTGGAGTTATTTGAAGATTGCCAAGGGGCGATCGCCCAATTGGAACATAGCCCTAGGGCAACAACGGATCAGCGAAAATTGGCTGGGTCCTGATCCCGGCGGTGACGCACTGGAATTGGTTCCCCTTCTTGATCTCCCACTAAACTGGCGGTGGTTTCCAACGCTTGGCGGAGATGTTTAGCCGCATAAATGGACATATCCCGGGGCACATTAATACGATCCCGCAGATAACGCAAAGCTTGGTCGGTACCCTGGGGTGGTGTACATTGTTCCCCCGTCGCCAGTAGGGTTAACGCACAGCGTAGAGCTTGGTCAAAACTCTCCCCCCGGTCATGGCCATTGATTTCAATAATATTGCGGTGATGTTTCACCACCCTGGCGATCGCCTCTTGCTTAACGTTTTCCGGTTCCGGGTAGGTGGCATCAGGCAAACCAAACCAAGGGCCATGGTCTACCCGCGCTTGGTTCTGCTGGGCCTGGGCGCTGCCGTTGGAGTAACAACCACCCATTTGGGGAGGCAAATCGTGGGCATGGGTATGGAAATCACTCTGGGTGCCCCGGTAGGTATCCCTAGTTTCCAACGCCCCAAACCAGTCCTGGAGCCGGGGATTATTTTCCCGCAGAGAATAGCCTTTGTAATAAAACAGGCTGGCATTCATGCGCTCCACATAGGGAATAAAAACGATGTCAGCAGTGCTAAATTCCGGCAAAAAATAGGGACCAGGCAATTTTTCTAGGGCTTTTTCCACTTGATCAACTACCTGTTGGAACTGTTGTTGATTCCGTTGATCGGCACCGGGGAACATGGCTGGGTAACAGAGCCAATTACACCAAGCTCGAAACAATAGTCTTTCCAGTTTTCTCAGGGGTAAAACCAATGAATCTTCCATGCCCCAAAGCAATGGCCCAAAAGCATTTTCTAAAGCCATTAAAATATCGTCGCTTTCGGTGTAGAATCTGCCATCTAACTCCAAAGCCGGTAACATTCCCGATGGCACCAATTTTTTATACCAAGCTTCCTTTTCTCCATAGCAAAACATGGTCACTTTTTTAATTTGGTAGGGAATTTGTTTTTCCTCTAACCACAACCAAACTTTTTGACAATAGGGACACCAGGCATGATTATCCCGATAGAGGGTGACTCGCACAGCATTCTCCGGTTGTCCAAACAATCTTAAGGTTGCCTGGGCATTGGTGGCACCATTAACTGTATCCACTTGGTAGTTAGACAATTCCGCTAGAGCCGGCCAGGAAAGGGGATTAACCATAAAATTTTATCGGTTTAATAGTAGTTAAATAAGATAATAAAATCGGGAGAAATATCTATTAATTCAACTAGAATGATTGGGGAAATTTTAGGGCGGCATCTATAGCTTTAATTCTAACCATTAGTATCATTCAAGCAATTAAACTGCGTCCTTCGTAGAATTGTATCATTTTTGAGGCTGACAGGTTTTGATGTAAGGTGAAGCGGAACCATCAGCCGCCATAATATGAAGCAAATTATTCCCGCACTGATCACTTTTTCTTTTTTTTCAATGGCGATCGCCGAGCGCGCTCCTGGCATTGCCGCTTTGCCTCCCCAGTACCAAAACATCAAGGATCTGGAGGTAATAGTCAATTACGTTAAAGAAAATCCCGACGTGGCGGCAACGTTGAAATCCATAGATTTAGCAAATCAGACCATTAACTATGGTCAAGATTGCCAGATCAGGTTTGAAAGAAAACCTTCTAATAACCCCCCCGGCTGGGTTGGCCCTGCGGAACCACTCCAATTCAAAGCAGTTAACTGTTTAGAGGAATGATTAACGCAGAATAGCAATCATTACCAAATCAGAATTTTCAGTCAAAAAAGCTCCAGACCAATACAATTAAATCCATCAAACGCTGTATTTATTCCTCATTATCCGCAAATGCTTGAATCAGCGCTGGATAATCCTCCTGTGCAGGAAATTTGTTAAAATTGTACTTTGCACCAGTGGTAGCCCAAGCTAGCTTTTCGTCTGTGTAGCACTCAATGAATGGCCTATAGTTTTGAGTGTCTTCTAACATGGTGGAGCGTACGTTGACAAAATCATCCATCCCTTCAGGGCGTGTAAATAGCCAGCTCATACAATGGCCACAGAAATAGTGACGTGTACCCCCATGTAAACCACCGATAACAGGTGAACCTAATGTGATAAAAAATGCAGAACTGGGAAACAGTGAACTCAGACTAAATGCGCTTGATGTCATTTTCTGACACCCTGTACAATGACAAGCCATAGTAATCAATGGTTTTGAAGACACCTCAAATTGAATCTTGCCGCAACGGCAACTTCCTTTAGTTTTGTGAGGTACATAGTTCACAGCAATTGATCTCCAAGTCTTCTATGGATAATTTATCGCAATTATCTCAATCAGCAAAATAGGAATATAGCTTGATGCATCTTTTGGCGATCGTCATTAAATCCATCGCTTATTTTTCAACAAACATCCAGACAAACAAAACGAGGATATATCGGCAAATTTCCGCTATTTAGCTTCTTCAACTACATTGACTCAACCTTTTGGGGACTGTGCGGAATCAAATCTGTGGTTTCGCGAATCGATTTATATTTATCCGTTCCCTCAAAACTAATCGGTTCATTATTTGTGAGAGCTTTCAGTCCGTAAAACAAATTCATGATGCCACACATCATCATTGCCCCCCCGCGCAAAGTAAATAAAGATTTACTAATTCGACGAAAAATTGCTGGCAAGCTGAAGGCCGATCTCCACAAATCTCGGTGCGCCTTTAAAAGCTCTGCAGGGGTCATTTTACTGGGCATGAATGTCACATTATAGCCATTGTAAAACTCCCACCCTAAATCAGAACGCAACCGATCCGCATCCATCATCTTTGAATATGAACGTGTGCCTTTGAAGGGGGTAAGAATGCTCAAAAATGGCACATCTACACCAATTTCCTCCAATTGGTTGGCCATGTCTCGGATGCTCTCTGGGGTATCTCCATCCAAACCGGAAATAAAACCAGCCATCACACCAATTCCGCGGTCGTGCAGTTTTTTGATTTTACTTTGATACTCTGCGACTTTGTTTTGGCGTTTTCCTGCATCTTCCAAAGATTCCTGGCCAAATGATTCAATACCGAAAAAAATTCCGATGCAACCAGAGTCGCGCATCAAATCTAACAGCTCGTCATCCTTAGTGATGTCCATACTCGCTTGGGTCAACCACCACTTTCGCAGAGGGATCATCTGGCGCAGAAGTTCCTTGATATAAGGTCTATTTGCCGTCAAATTATCATCCCAGAACCAGACGGTTTTTCGTTGCCACCACCATTTGAATTTGTTGTATCGGACGTCGTTTAGCACTGCCTCGACAGGGCGAGTACGGAAACCGGGATTGAGAATGGGTACAGTGCAGAATGAACAGGTAAATGGACATCCTCTAGTGGCTTGGACGACCCGTCGAATGAAGTATTGCGGAGGTAAGAGATCATACCGAGGAGTGGGGACATTGGTGAGAGGAATAGCTTCGCCAACATACCTTTGCTGAAGCCTATTTTGCTCGATATCTTGGAAAATCTGCTCCCAGACAGACTCTCCTTCACCAATGACAATACTATCCACAAATCCTAGAGCTTCCTCTGGCGCAAAGGTGACATGAGGACCGCCTGCGATTGTTATCTTGCCCCGTTTTCGATACTCCCCTGCCAAACGATATGCTTCCGGTGCAAAGCCACTGAAGAAGGAGAGAACGATCACATCCGCTTCGCTATCTAGGTTTACGGTCTCAACCTGCTGGTGAATGACTCGAACAGTATGTTTTGCTGGGGTCAGAGCAGCCAGGTGAATACCAGTCAGCGGTGGGACAAAATGAACCTCATGTCCCTTGCGGTATCGCTGAATGTAGACAATGATGATGTCGATTTTCATGGCTCGTTTCACAAACTCCTTTGGCTTGTGCTCCATGGTAGATGGTATTTCAAGGTTTGCAGCCTACCCCTGTTCAGTGACCACAATATGAAGCCAGTTATTCTCACATTAATCGGTTTGTTTTTTGCCCAACTGGCGATCGCCGGTAAAATTTGAGTATGTTTGCCAATCTCCCCTGAGCTTATCAAGACAATTTCAAGAAGTGGAATTATGAAGGAATTTGTTGCCTATCAAGAAATTTTACAAGAGGGGGAAAAGATAGGTTTAGCTAAGGAAAAAATGGAGGACGAGCTAGAGGATCGTTTTGAAGAAAAACTGGAAACTATACCCCTACCAAAAAAAATCAGGTCTGGCGATCGCCGAAATTGTCAAAAAATTTCAAAGAATTAGATGTTGATGTGGAATTGGTTAATCAGTTTGTGGCCAATCAAAACAATTAAGGATTTGAGTAACCATCCGTTGGCAGACAGCTTGCTATATCCATTACTTGCCAATGCAAAAACGGCTGAAAATACGGTCTAACACCGACTCCGTTACCGTTTCCCCTGTCACTCTTCCAAGGGCATTGATGGCCAAACGCAGGTCAATGGTCCAAAAATCTAGGGGTAACTGTTCCGTTAGGGTTTGTCGTAATTGCTTAAGAGCTAGTTGAGCTTCCGTTAAAACAGCCGCTTGTCTTTGGTTGATGGCAAAATCCAAATTTTGGGGTGATAAATTATTTTGATTAACTTGCTCAACAATGGCGGTTTCTAGAGCGTCGATACCTAAATTAACGGCGGCGGCGGTTAAAAC
>NZ_JADEWJ010000137.1:0-9736 GCF_015207725.1 Synechocystis sp. LEGE 06083 | reverse complement strand
TTGCCGGTCGATATCGTAAACATGATGAACCTCTTTGCCCAGGGGGGCTATTTTGAACTGAGCTCCCAGCAAAATTTCATTAGCAGCGGTGGGTAAAGTTAAAACACCGGTAGCCGGGGTACCGCCAAAGGCGTTGGTTAAGCTCAATTCAAAACCTACAGCTTTACTAAATGCATAACTAGCACCGAAAGACCAAATGGGAGTTTTAGATATTTCCCTAGATGTGTTGATAGAATTGCCGCCCGATAGGGGAACCACGGTATTGCCAAAAAGAGAAAGTTGCTCGGAAACACGCCAATTTGCTCCCAATCCCACGCTAAAGACCGTGCCGTAAAAAGGAACGCTATTGAGACTATCAGAAAAGATATTAACTGCCGGTGTAAAAGTAACCTGAAATTGTTCACTCAAGTTATAAGAAATGGGGAGTTGTACGGTCCCGGCAACAGTTCTACTCAAGGTGGGAGAAGTAGCATTATTGAATAGTCCAGGGCCACTATAAATTTGAAATTGCTCAATGGAACCTAGGACGCCGATACCCCAATTTTCATCGCTGTAAATGTTGTATTTTAGGTTAGGACCCGTGGATTGATATAACTGCTCGATAAAAGATCCATTAACAGCGTTGTAGGTTGGGTCGTCATTGTACATAAAAGACCAACCGACTTGGAGGTCATTGGTTAGTCCCCAGTCAGCATAAATAAAATAGGTCTGATTACCCGTACCTGGCCCACCAAAGGTTTGGGTCTGACCAAATGTGCCCAGTACTTGTCCCTGCAAAAGTTGGTTGGCTGTGGGCAGGTGTAATAGTCTTAAAGGTTGGCGTAATAAAGGTGTGGTAATTTCAGGCTGTTTTTGGGGAGATTCCTCCGCCCCTTGCTCTCGGATAAATTCAACACTGTCAAGGGTTTCGGTTTCTATGATTTCAACTTCTGTTGTTTCTATTTGATCAGTCTGAGCTACTTCTATTTTTTCTTGACTACTATCGTTTTCTATTGCTGTTTCTATAATTTCAGTGGTACTTTCTTCGGGAGAAAATGTGGGGTCAATGGGGCCAGTAATAATCTCGAGTTTGTCAGTTTGGGTAAGGTGAGAAGATTCTGTAACTGTTGTTTCTACACTTGTTCCTTCTGCTCCTTCTCCGCCGATCGCCGTTGCCTCAGAAAGCATTAAAGTTTCTTCAGCCGATAATTCTCCTTGACTGACCCCCTCCATAACTTCAACTTCTAGGGTTTCCTCTGTGCTGGCGATCGCCATAGGGGCTAAGAGTAAACCTTGGCTATGGGAGCGGACGGCCCAACTTTGTTCCTGGGCATTAAGACTAACTTCCACCACACCCCGGTCTAATTGTTTAATTTTGAGGCGACGTTTCATCAGAGTGCCATCGGGGCCGGCATTGTCCTGGTTGATGGGGATGGAATCGGCTAGTTTTACTCCTTCTACCACTAGAGCTAAACGATTGGTGCGGGGATCTAAGATCAGCTCAGCGGCGGTTTGTTGCCCATTAATATGCAAAATTACGTTATCAACGGTGAGAGTAATGGCTTGGAGAACGGCAAAATTATCTTCCTCTTCTTCGACAATTAAAATGGAACGATCGCCGGATTGACTGGGACGTTGGCTAACCAGGGTGGCTGGGAAAAGAGGAGTAGTCGAACTGTAATAGTTGTTTGAAGTGAAGATAGGGAGAATTTTTTTGTTGGAGACCAATGATAGGTCAGCCAAAGCCGGCGGAGAACTGATACTATGGTGATCCGTGTCGCTACTCCAGGCTCCGAGCATTAACCATGCCCCTAGTAGACCAAGCGCCTGAGTTGGTTTTTTGAAAGCCATGTAATTATTCCTCACTCAAAACTCACACCCATCAGAAGACATAATATCCCTATTTTTTAGAATACGTATTAATTTCGGCTAAAGCTGGAAATAAATGTTTTCTTTAAGTTTGTTTGACGGTGATCGCCACAAAGCCACGGATTTCTCTTCATTATTCTCAATTTTTTGCTTGTAATTTTCTATGTCCCTTCCCATCGTCGCCATCATCGGCCGCCCCAATGTGGGTAAATCCACCTTCGTTAATCGCTTAGCCGGCAACCAACAGGCCATTGTCCATGATCAGCCTGGTATCACGAGGGACCGTACCTATCGTCCAGCTTTTTGGCGAGACCGGGATTTCCAAGTGGTGGATACGGGGGGGTTAGTATTCAACGATGACAGCGAATTTTTACCAGAAATCCGAGAGCAGGCTAACCTGGCCCTAGCGGAAGCGAAAGCGGCCATTTTTGTAGTGGATGGACAACAGGGTCCCACCGCCAGCGACGAGGAAATTGCCCAGTGGCTCCGGCAACAATGCGTCCCGGTAATTTTAGCAGTAAACAAGTGTGAATCCCCTGACCAAGGTGCTATTCAAGCGGCGGAATTTTGGCATTTGGGGCTAGGGGAACCGTACCCCATGTCGGCCATCCACGGTAGTGGCACAGGAGATTTACTCGATGCTCTGTTGGAATATTTGCCCCCCACCCAAGAGGAGTTGGAGGAAGATGAGATCAAAGTGGCGATCGTCGGCCGTCCCAATGTGGGTAAATCCAGTTTGCTCAACGCCTTGACCGGGGAACAACGGGCCATTGTTAGTCCCATTTCCGGCACTACCAGGGACGCCATCGATATGGTGGTGGAACGTAACGGCCAAAAATATCGCCTGATTGACACTGCCGGCATTCGGCGGAAAAAGAATGTGGACTATGGCGCAGAATTTTTTGGCATCAACCGGGCATTTAAGGCTATTCGTCGGGCCGATGTGGTCTTATTTGTACTGGATGTTTTGGATGGGGTAACAGAACAGGATCTGAAATTGGCGGGGCGCATCATTGAAGATGGCCGGGCAGTCGTACTGGTGATTAATAAATGGGATGCGGTGGAAAAGGATTCCTACACCATTTACGAACATCGGGAGCAGTTGATGGCTCGGCTTTATTTTATGGATTGGGCTGAAATGATTTTTGTCAGTGCCCAAACCGGCCTACGGGTACAAAAAATCCTTGATTGTGTGGACATTGCCGCCCAGGAACATCGTCGTCGGGTCACTACTGCTGTGATCAATGAAGTGCTGGAAGAAGCCGTTAGTTGGCATTCTCCCCCCACCACCCGCCAGGGTAAACAGGGCAAAATTTATTACGGCACCCAGGTTTCTACCCAACCACCGGCGATCGCCTTATTTGTCAACGATCCCAACCGGTTTAACGACAATTACCGCCGCTATATTGAAAAGCAATTCCGTAAACAACTGGGCTTTTTCGGTTCCCCCATCCGATTATTCTGGCGGGGTAAAAAAGTGAGGGAAGTGGAAGGTAGTCGTAACCGTGCTACCAAGGTCTAAGGCTTAAAATGGTTGACCCTTTACAGGTTGACTTGCAAAGTTTTAGTCTGCTCTCAAATCGCCCCTAAAAGCTTCGGTAATATTGGGGAACTTGTATCTGGTTTCCAACTAATTTCCTGGCCAGTTTTTATTGGATAAACCTCACTAGGCTCCACCATTGTCTTGATTTTGCCAAGTACTACGCCAGGCCAATTCCGCCTTGGCCGTTACCTGCTGTCGCTCTAACTGACGATACTGCTTTTCCAGTTTGGTCAGATCCTTTAGATAGGTGTGAATTTGTTTACGAATTAAACCCAAATTAACGTCACTAAATTCGAGATCTTTCAGCCGTAAATTCAGGGCTGTCAAACGACTAATTTGTCCCCGTTTAGACCGCTGAATCAATTCCTCTATGGCTTCTGAGGAGAGGTCTTCATCGTCATCGTTTTCCGTATCTTCTTCCCCTTGGTCAGTGGAGGGGGGGGAGACATTTTCCGACTCGGGCTTTTGGGCTTTTTCAATCAATAAATTGACCACGTGGGGCATCTTTTCTCGGTTGGGGGCTAGCCGGTCATCTTCCGACTGTAGGGCCATTTCGAGAATGTGTAGGGGAAGATTGGGAGGAATAATTTTACTGGCAGTGAGTAAACGATTAATGTTCATTGACAGGGCCACCACGCTGCGGTGCAGGATTTTTTCCACCTGTAAATGCCATTTTTGTAGATCCTCGGGGGTTTTGATCACCGTGGGTGCTTTAGCCTCCGTGGCTCCCATTCCTTGGGGCAATAGCATTTCTAGGGATAGGCCTTCTTTCTGTAAAGCTTGGCTGAGAAAGTCTTTGATTTCCTGTAGGTCTGGAATATTGCTATCTTCTGATTTTTCCTCTTCTGGGTTGTCTCCATCGTTCCCCAATAGGATCAATTCCTCGGCGTCCTCTGTATTCCCCTCCGGTTCCGGCACAATTTGCTCCTGGCGGGAAGAGTCCAAAAAAATCCCTTCCTTTTCCAGGTTTACTAGCAGTTGATCATAAAACTTGGCGATCGCCGTGCGTAATTGGCTCTGAAATTTGTGGCGGGGACTATAGTCTAGCTGGAGAAAAGCATCGGGATAAATTTGCGTACAAATCTGATAAACGGCATAGACCCCCTGTTGCTGGAGAATTTGCCCCAGGCGCTGGGCATACTGGTCATAGGTGGCAGCAAAGTGATGCCCCAGGATCGTCGTTTGATTTTCAATCTGAGTTAACTGCTCACGGATTTTAGGGATAGAACGGGTCATGGATACTAGTCTAACAACAGGGCGAGGCAATAGGACTAGATCCTATCCCAGCGACTAAACAGATCAGGTCGTATAATCCGCATTGATCCGTACATAGTCGTAGCTCAAATCACAGCCCCAGGCAGTACCCTGGCCCGAACCGGTGCCCAGATCCACTTGAATTAGCACTGTATCGTGCTGTAAATAGGCTCCAGCGGCGGCCTGTTTGAGATAATTGCTGGCGGCGGAACGGTCAAAGGGTAAGGGTTGCCCCTGGTCCATGAGAACGTAATCCCCTAATTTAATCCGTAGATTATTTTGGTCAAACTTGACTCCGGCTCGCCCCGCGGCCCCGGCAATGCGCCCCCAGTTGGGGTCCCGGCCAAAAATGGCAGATTTCACCAAGGAGGATCCGGCAATGGTTCTGGCCACGGCCCTACCGGCTTGGTCGTCGGGGGCCCCAGTGACTTGAATTTCGATCAAACAGGTGGCCCCTTCCCCATCCCTGGCGATCGCCTTGGCCAAATGTTGGCAAACAGCGGTGAGCATGGCTTCCAATTTCTCGGCATTGGGGCCCATTTCCGTAATGGCGGCGGTGCGGGATTCCCCATTGGCTAAAGCAAACAAACTGTCATTGGTGCTAGTGTCCCCATCTACCGTCACTTGGTTAAAGGTTTTTTGGGTGGCTCGGCTCAGCATCTGTTGCCAGAGGGCAGTGGAAATGGCCGCATCACAGGTGACAAAGGCCAGCATGGTGGCCATGTTGGGGTGAATCATGCCGGATCCCTTGGCAATGCCCCCCATCCTTACCGGCCGACCGTCAATTTCCGTTTCCAGGGCGATGGTTTTGGGCACCAAATCTGTAGTCATAATTGCCTTTGCGGCCTTGTCTCCGCCATTGGGGGCAAGGGATTGGATTAATGGCGCAATACCCTGGCGTAACTGCTCCATTTTGATCCGTTGGCCAATGACCCCAGTGGAAGCCAGCAGAATACTTTCGGGGGAAATGTTTAGTCCCTGGGCCAACAGTTGGGCGGACTCCACCGCATCGTCCCAGCCCTGTTTGCCGGTGCCGGCATTGGCTTGCCCGGAATTGACCAAAATAGCTCTGGCACTGGCCTTAGCCTGTAACCGTTGGCGGCAATAGTCCACACAGGCCGCCCGCACTTGACTGGTGGTAAAAACTCCAGCAGCGATCGCCTCAGTTTCGGAGTAAATCAGGGTTAAATCCGGGGAACCGGACGGTTTTAGTCCCGCCGTGATGCCTGCCGCCTTAAAACCTTTGGGGGCGGTGATGTTGCCCTCAATTACCTGCCAGTCAGCCATAGGAAAAGCCTGCCACATTCTCAAACTCAGAGGTCAATCATAGCAGTTCTGCTTGGGGTTAATTATTAGCCGTTCAACCCCGGTCAGGAATTGCTGATTTTCTAGTCAATTTTTCCTGGCCCTCACCTGAGGATGGGATCAATAGCCCAATAATTGGCGAATTTCTGCTGCCTTTTCCAATTCCCCTTGGCGATCGAGCAAATTAATCGCTTGGATCATGTCCTCTAGGGATTCTTCCACTGCACCCTGCTCTGACCGGATGCCAGCCCGGAGAATAAATGCATCGGCATTGGAGGGATTGAGGCGAATGGTACGGTTCAAATCAGCCAAAGCCCGTTCGTAATTGCCCAACATGGTATAGGAGAGCCCGCGAAAATAATGGGCCTCTTCAGAACGGGGATCAAGCTCTATGGCCCGGTCAAAATCGGGAATGGCTTGGCGGGGTTGCTCTAACCCCAATTGGGCTTGGCCTCGACAGATCAAGAGATCTACATCCTGGGGATCAAGCAAAATTCCCTGGCCACAATCATCGATCGCGCCTTGGTAATTATTCAGTACTCCGTGGACGTTAGCTCGATTGAAATAAATGGCTGGATCGTTGGGGCTCAGGGCAATGGCCTGGTCAAAGTCCGCCAAGGCGGCGGTGTACTGTTCGATCACCATATAGGCTACCCCCCGCAAATTATAGGCATCGGCATTCTGGCCATCGGTGTCGATCACCTGGGTAAAAATGGCGATCGCCTTAAGGGGGGAACCATTTTCCAGTTCCGTAAATCCCTCCAACAACTTTTGTTCTATGGCAACGGCGGAATCCCTTTCCTGGGCAATGAAGGGAGGAGTCAGGGCCGCCCGACTAGGTAAAACTCCCCCTAGGCCAGGGCCCAAGGCACAAAAAACGACGGTGGCGATCGCCGTTAGGGAAAGGAAAAGGGGACGAGGCAAACAAATCATGGCAGGCAACACTGGGCGGAGGAAGAAAAAATGTCTCCTTTATTTAATGATGATTTAAAGACTGAAATTAATCCCGCTTTTTGTTGACAAAGTAAGGATTTTTAACAAATTTTCACAGTCGTCAATGATAGAAAAATTTTTACCCTACTCCCCCCGGAGCAAAAAGCCAGTTTTGCCCAGCCGTGCTATGTTGTTTTGTTGTCTGAAAACTGAGCCATTGTGCACCGCCATCCATCGCATCATTAATAGTTAAATTGTATGATTGCCCATCGCCGTCAGGAGCTAGCCCAGCAATATCACCAGGCCCTACACCAGGACGTGTTGCCCTTTTGGGAAAAATATTCCCTTGATCGCCAGGGGGGAGGTTACTTTACCTGTCTAGATCGTCAAGGCCAGGTTTTTGACACAGATAAATTCATTTGGTTACAAAGCCGTCAGGTATGGCAATTTGCCGTTTTTTATAACCGTTTGGAACCAAGGCCCCAATGGTTAGAAATTGCCCGCCATGGTGCTGATTTTTTAACTCGCCACGGCCGAGATCAAGACGGTAATTGGTATTTTGCTTTGGATCAGGAAGGCAGACCCCTGCGTCAACCCTATAACGTTTTTTCCGATTGCTTCGCCGCCATGGCCTTTAGTCAATATGCTCTAGCCAGTGGAGAGGAAGAAGCCAAGACCATTGCCCTCCAGGCTTACAACAACGTTCTACGGCGTCAGCATAATCCCAAAGGTCAATACGAAAAGTCCTACCCAGGCACTAGGCCGCTCAAATCCCTAGCGGTGCCGATGATTTTAGCCAACCTCACCCTAGAGATGGAATGGTTATTGCCCCCCACCACAGTGGAAGAAGTGTTGGCCCAAACCGTCAAAGAAGTAATGACGGATTTCCTCGACCCGGAAATAGGATTGATGCGGGAAGCGGTGACTCCCAATGGAGAATTTGTCGATAGCTTTGAAGGGCGTTTGCTTAACCCAGGGCACGGTATTGAAGCCATGTGGTTCATGATGGACATTGCCCAACGCTCCGGCGATCGCCAGCTACAGGAGCAAGCAATTGAAGTGGTGTTGAACACCCTGGAATATGCCTGGGACCAAGAATTTGGCGGCATATTCTATTTCCTCGACCGCCACGGCCACCCTCCCCAGCAACTGGAATGGGACCAAAAGCTCTGGTGGGTACATCTGGAAACCCTGGTTGCCCTAGCCAAGGGTCACCAAGTCACCGGCCAAGAAAAATGCTGGCAATGGTTTGAGCGGGTCCATGATTACGCTTGGAGTCATTTCGCCGATCCTGAGTATGGGGAATGGTTTGGCTACTTGAATCGCCGAGGAGAAGTGTTACTCAACCTCAAAGGAGGTAAATGGAAAGGCTGTTTCCACGTACCCCGAGCTCTGTGGCTCTGCGCCGAAACCCTCCAACTTCCGCTTGGTTAATTAATTGTTCTTTAATACCTACATTCCGCACATAGTACACCTTCGTCTGAAATCGAGTACGACGGCAAGCCTATTTCGGGGTTTGCCTCTTGACTCCCAGTCAATCAATACTAGAAAACTACGCTATTTGTAGTGTTTTCCCGAAAATTTAGTAACTATTGGTAGAGCCTGCGGAATGTAGGTTTTAAGGATCTTTGAGATAACGGCGATCGCCTAGAGAACAGCTACTGGGTTAATACAGTTTGCATGATAATGTTCTGATTATTCGTTTCGCTGGGACTATGTTTGATGGGATTGGCGATCGAATTCAATCTTCTTCCTGTGAATTTTCAGCGTCATTAATTAGGGCAATAAGTTCTTGGGTTAGATTGAAAAAATGACTTTTGTTAAATCCCCGACTCCACTGGCTCAAAAGTTTGATGAATTTGAGGAATCTCTTCCTTTGAAGTGGAAATACCAGATCTTCACGGTTTTTATTTTCATGCCAGCATAGGAAATTTTCAAGGAATTTTTTTAGATTGATTATTTCTTCAGTAGTAAGTTGAGGCTGAAACAAACGCCATTTTAATTCGACTTCATGACGTTTTTCATGGCATTCTCGACATAAGCCTAACAAGGTTTGATCAGGATATTGCCAAGGATAACGTCCATAACGATAGTAACAATGATGGATTTCTAGTGTTTTATTAGTTGCTCCACAATTTTCGCATATTTCTGTACAACGCTCTAGAATTCTTTCTCTTTTTTTTTGCCATCTTTTATCTGAAAGTAATGTCTGATAGCTGGGGTTAATATAGGATGGTTTATGATAATTATCTATGGGATAAAATCCACATACTTGAAATTCCCAATACATAGAAAAACCAAAACCTTCAAAGAGATCTTCTAATTCTTGCTCTAACCCTTGGATTTGACGATATCCATAAATAAATTCATATAAATGTTCAAATATAAATACAAGCTCTGGTTCTCCCCATAATCTGTCATCTTGCTTTTTTTTCCACTCCTCTTTAGAATAAACCCAATAATCATGATCAAAATTATTGAGTATTAACCATTCTAAAAATACTTCCCTAAGAATGTCGATTTGATTACGCATGTTAACGGTAATATCACTTGTTATACAAGTCTATAAAATTAGTTAGGTAGGGTAGCTTACAGTGAATCATTGTAACTAATCTCCAGGCAAACGCCCCTCTAAAAGTTTAAACCTATATCTATTAAACACTTTAAGCACCTGATAATTCCATGTCGGAGAATTGAGCAAAACAGATCAGCGGGGAACAAAATCAACTATCCCTCTTTCATCAAAATGGGTGAATTAGAATGGAGATAAAAGGCTGGAAAGCTTGGAGGGAGTATGACGAAGGTAAGAGAAGCGAAAAAGACAGTACAATGTGTAGACACGTATAGTGAACT
>NZ_JADEWJ010000136.1:0-9743 GCF_015207725.1 Synechocystis sp. LEGE 06083 | reverse complement strand
CCTTCTCTGTGTGCCCAGCCAGGGATTTCACCCTCATGCCGTCCCGCACCCGGCGTATATCAACATTATTGTCAGCGGCGATCGCCAACCATTGGCCGTCGGCACTGACAGCCAAATCGGCAAAATTATTGACCGGACTCCTTTGGCTATAAACCACCTCTTGGTTAGCTAAATTGATCAGGGTGATTTGGTTGTCCGCCGTAGCAACGGCTAAGTATTCACCGTCGGGGGTAACATTGAGAGCGGTAATGATTCCTTGAAAACCGCTGAGATTTTCCACCGTTACCGATGGGCTGGCCCCAGTTTGAGCCACCACATAGGGGTTAGGGGCGCTGCCATTGGCGCGGGCACTCTCACCTGGATAAACTAAACAGGCAACAGTCAAAAAAAATGTAACGGGGCCAGAAAGTTTTTTCAATCGGGAGAAATAGTTATCCATCTTAAAAAATAGTCAAGTTACTAAAATTTGTGTTTACTTAATTATAATAGGCGTTACTTAGGGTCCTTTTATAAGCTTTTAGTCCGCCTTTTAAACCGACCCACTGGAGCTCCAGTAACAGCGAGGAATTTTTATTGATCTTCCCTCTTAATAAGATGTCTAGGGACAATTAATTCTCATTTTTCGCCTTTTAGAATGGACTCTCAAGCAATTTATATTAAAATTACCATGCCGAAAAAATGCCACTAAAATACATAAAATTGGTCACATTCGCACTAGCCATGTTTGACCACAAAACCGATAAACAGTTTGTCATTAGTTGACAAATTAGCTTACATTTATTTAATTTATTAAGACTATTTTTAATTCCTTTCGATTTATTTTGGATCATTAAAATATATGAAGGTGTTTCGCTGGCTATTTTATTTCGCTACGCTTAGTTTGCCAGGAATAATTCCCTGCTCTGTTTTAGCTAATGAAATTCTCAATTTTGCCAACTTTACCCCTGCTACGGCGGAACTAAATGATGCCTTACTATTGGAAAATTCAATTCAATTGGAGCCCTTTGTAGTAGAAAATCTTGCTGATTTGAGCACTGTTGAATTAAACCAGGAACCAGGGCAAACCTCTCTCAATTCCAACGATAACCTGAATTACAGTGCCTCAATTGCCGAAGATTTAAAGAGCCAGACAGCACACTTAGAACAGCCTACAGCCCAAGCGTTAATCGAGTCCACAAAGAAGGAAGAACAAATTCTTTTACCAGCAATAACTCTAGAAAAAAATTCCTATCCGGAGGACATTACCCAACAGTTGACCGACACAGAAAATAGTGAACAGTCCAGCCCTAGACCAACAGTTAACACAGCCCAAAATGATAGTTGGCAAGTTTTTATTACCCCCGGTGCCATCATACCCATTAACGCCTATGGGTCAGCCAGAATTAGGGGAGTTCAGGGTGATTATCACCTTACCACTGCGGACATATTGGAGAGATTAACAGTTTATGCTGGGGGCAGAGTCGAAGCTTGGCACGGTAATTGGGGCATTATTTTAGATGGGTTTTATTACAATTTAAAAGGAGCATCCACCGGTCAGCGGGACAATTTTCCCGGTTTAGCATCTTTTAGTCCAATCAATTATTTACTCAACACAGATATAAATAATCGTTTGAATGGAATTAGTGGCATTCTTGCCGATCAGTCGGTCATTTTGCAGCAAAAGAAAAGTGATATTAACCAAAGTCTCACCCAAATTCAATCTGAGTTTGAACAGGTGCGTAATGCGGCTCCCGATCGCCAGGAGTTGATGGCGGCGATCGCCTCAGCTTCGGCCAAAATTGAAACGCTGCAAGCCCTAGGTAATGCTGTTGACCGACAGGCCATCGGAGCCTGGGCGGAAAAAATTAATGAACTGAAAAAAATGGTGGAGGAGGGGAACCTTGGTGAACGGGAAATCGAACAAAAGTTAACCCAACTCCAGACCGCCTTGGGCACCATCCAGGGTTTTCGGGACAGTGCCATCGGTTCCATTGATCGTTTAGAGGACCGGGTGCAACAACGGGTGACGGAAATCCAAACCTTTGCTTCCCAGTTGCAAAACCTGCGGGAAGAGACTAGACAATTGCTGGCCACATTACCCCTAGAAGAAATTGACCGCCGGGATTTGGCCAAAATTGCCCTGGGGGGACTGGATAAAATAAAACAAATTGAGGGCGATCGGGACCGTTCCACTTTGGAAAATATTATTGATCGGGTCGAAACAGCCCAGGATAAGTTGGAGGCGGTGCGTACCCTACAGACGGAAATTCAAAGCCGCATTGCTAATCTGCGTTCCAGGGAAGATCTCGGAGCATTGCAGAAAAAATTGGCGGAAACCAGGGAGAGGGTGGGTCAAGTGCGGGAGGCGATCGCCAATCTCGAGGAAATTAAGGATTCCCACCTAGGGGAAATTATCCAGACCCTCCAAAACAGTAATGCCAAGGAAAACCTAGTGCAACTACAAACCGCATTGAATACCCTGCAATCGCTCAAAAATAATGCAAATTTTGCTGATACATTACAAGATTTAGCCGAATTAGACCAAATTTTAGCCAACGAAGAGGAGGTAATTGCCGCCATTCAGGCTGAACTTTACGGGGCAGGGCAACGGGATTTAAGCATTGATACCAACACTGATTTATCCGTTAGCGAAACCACTGTTGATCTAGCCATTAGCTACCATTTTGGCAACGCCCGTCCCGTCTACGGTTCAGGGTCCCAAAACCGAAGTTATCCCCAGTGGTGGTTTGAACCCTACATCGGAGCAAGGTTAATCAATCTCAGCCTCGCCTTGGACCAGACTACTAACTACAACTACAACAGTTCTCTAATTTCCCTGGGGGGACAATTCCAAATTAATGAAACCGCTAGCCGTACCTGGATTAATCCCTTGGTGGGGGGGAAATTGGGGGTGCAGTTAACGGATACCTTGGCCCTTTGGCTCCGGGGGGATGTGTCCGGCTTTGACCTATCGGGGGAGGCGGATTGGAACTGGAAAGCTATTTTAGGACTAGATTACTATTTAAGGAAAAACGTGGCTATCCAGTTGGGCTACCAATTTTATAGTTTGAAATACGGGCAGGGTAATGGCAACAATGGTTTTGACTTTTCCCTGAATTTAAATGGCCCCTATGTGGGTTTGACCTTGCGGCTTTAGACGTTGTGGAGTCCGTTGATTTTTCCCAGGAAGTTTATCCCGAAAACGGAGCTTTCTGTCCGACGAAATCCCCTTGAACACCGTTGTAATTCCCCCCGGATATGGCCACTGGTACCATGGCAGGGAAGGGTTTAGTCCCAAGCATTTTAATCTATCGAACTAATGAAACCTGAATTTGCCACAGTCCAGGCCTGGGAACAGGCGGATTGCCTCATGCAACCAGCCCTAATCCGCACCATTGACCATCTGCGGCAAGGCTTGGAAAACTGTTCTTGGCGTAGTCGCTACGAAGAGGTGGAGGAACCCATACCGGGGCATCGGTTAATTCTGGAAAATGAGGGACAAACCTATGGGGTCAACATTTGGGATTTATGTTTTCAGGTGTGTTTTGCCAATTACCAGCCCCAGCTCTTTGGGGATCAACTACCGGACGAGGATGAAGTTTTCACGGCGGAAATAGACCAACAATTGTTCAATGACCAAGGGGAGGTGGATTGGACTAAATTAGACGACAAAGCTCGCCATTGCGTCACAACCCTCCTAGCGGCCCTGCCCACCGTGGGGCAAAGCTGATTTTAGGCGATCGCCGGTGCGGAGGATTTGTCCGGCCAACATGGCCGCCCCAAAGCCGTTATCAATGTTAACCACCCCTACCCCCACCGCACAGGAATTGAGCATGGTTAACAGGGGAGCCACGCCGCCAAAACTAGTGCCATAGCCGACACTGGTGGGTACTCCAATCACAGGGCAGTCCACTAACCCCGCCACCACACTGGGCAAGGCCCCCTCCATACCTGCCACCACAATCAACACATCCATGGACTGAATTAAGGCCCGATAGCTTAATAACCGGTGCAGGCCTGCCACCCCCACATCCCAGAGTTTTTCCACTTTGAAACCGCACAGACTCGCTGTAGTGGCCGCTTCCTCTGCCACAGGTAAGTCTGCGGTGCCCGCACTGAGTATGCCAATGGTGCCGGGATGCTTAACCTGTAAAGGGGTTTGCAGTAATGCGCAGATTTTGGCCTGGGCGTAGTAGTGCAACAGGGGAATGCGCTCTCCTAAAATATCCGCCACCGCCGGCTCCACCCTAGTCACCATCACCACCGGATTGTGCACCGCTAAGGCTTGGACAATTTGCTCAATTTGTTCTGGAGTTTTACCGGGGCCCCACACCACCTCCGGAAAACCCGTCCGCAGTTGCCGTTGGTGGTCCACTTTGGCAAAATCATCGATCGCCTGGAAGCTGAGATGTTTAAGCTGCTCAAAACCCTCTTGGCTACTGGTGTGGCCGCTGGCGATCGCCGCGAGTAATTGTTGGAGGGAGTCTGGGGTCATCGGTGCAGAAAACTGAAAAACAGGGCCATTGACCATTCTGGCCTATTTGGGCTAGATTGCCCCGCCGTACATGGCCTGTAGCACTAGGGCCGGATCTACTAAAACTCCGTTATGGCGCAGTTCCCAGTGCAGATGGGGTCCCGTCGTGCGGCCCGTCATCCCCACCCGACCAATGCGCATTCCTGCTACCACCTGTTGCCCCTGTTGAAGCACAATGCCCCCCTGGCGATCGACCAAATACCTTTGGCCCTGGTGGACCTCCACCCGTCCCATTAAATGACAGTAAGTATGCTGCCAAGCACCGGATTGAATCCGTACCATAGTGCCACAACCGGTATGGTCCGACATTTCCACCACTGTGCCATGCCACCAATTACGAATATAACTTCCCAGGGGAGCGGCCAAGTCTAAACCATTGTGGAAAGTGCTAGCTCCAGCAGTGGGGGCCCGGCGGGGACCAAACCCAGAAGTATATTGCTGAAAATTTTCCACTGGAAAAGAAGCGTACTGCCAGGGATTACTGGAACTGGTCGCCACCGGAGCATATTGGGCAGTGGCCTGGTTATTGGGAGCTAAACCAATGGTTAAGGCGCTACTGGCTAGGATCAAAGCGAGGAGAACTATGAACGGCCGTCGCCGACGTTTTTTGCCCAAGGATTTGGGTAAATTTCCATTTAACCAATGCTTTTGACGACAAGTCCCCCAGAAAGAATTCATGGCACAATCCTCACACGTTTCACACTGCTCCCTAGTGTATGCCCAGAATTGTCCCCTGGCGACGGTCAACCTATCTCTGGAGACATAGCCGGGTATGTTCAAAAAGCCCGAAAATGATCATTAATGCTTCCACCGCCCCTGATGGGGAAGCATTTGGCAAAAGTCTCTTCAGTAAATGGAGGATTGCAACGAGATTTTTCTGTGGAGAATTGCACTTTTACAGCGCGCCCCTAGGCTACTGACTTTAAGTTTTAAGCCCCGTCAAATTAGTCTTGGTTTGGTATAGATTGAGGCTAATTGGTTCAAAATGGAATCAATGTTGCTCCGTTGTTGTTCTTCCCCTGCTGAGCCGTGCTCTACAAAATTCGCCACTATCCCAACTCGGTGTTGGCCGTTACCCTCAAACCCAAGGAACGGCTCTACATTAACCCCGGTTCCCTAATTAGCATGGATGGGGGACTGATAATTAGCCGGCTGTGTGGAGGAGGCTGGCTGAGGGCCCTGGCTAGGTTTTTATTGGGCAAGGAAAACTTAATGGTCAACGCCATCCATAACCCCACCGATCAACCGTTGAGTTTTACCTTAGGCAAAGCCCTACCAGGAAATTTGACTCGCTTAGAATTACCCAAAAATGGCATATTCATCAACCCTGGAGTGCATGTTGCCCATACCAGCGGTGTCAATATGGGGATGCATTGGCTTGGTTTCTCCAGTTGGTGGGCGGGGCAGGGTTTATTCGGTTTGAAACTCCAGGGCAAGGGCCGCGTCTTCCTTGGTAGTTACGGCACCCTCAACCAGTTATCCTGCCCCCAGAGTTTTGTGGTGGAACATTCCCATTTACTGGCGTTTCAACCCAAGCTTAAGCTCAAAGTTAATTTCCCCAGGGGAATTATCGGTGATCTGCAGTCCGGTCGGGGGCTGAGTTCCCGTTTACAGGGCACCGGCAATATCTATTGGCAATCCCGCAGTTTAAGTAGTTTAGGTCGTTTTATCCGGCTACGACTGCGCTGATTTTTCCCCAGCCTGCCCTATGAAAATTAAACTTCTCAATTCCCCCCAAACGGCGATCGCCAGGGTAATCCTGGAGGCCAACGAAGAATTAGCGGCCCAGAATGGCTCTTTAATTGCCATGAGTCAAGATATTTCGGTGCAAAGTTCCGTGCGGCGCACCAGCGATGGGGGAGGGAAACAGACCAGCCGGGGCAATCAAATTAAAACCATGTTTTTAAACAATTATCAAGCCGGGGAAAATGGCGGCGAAATTTACTTAGCCCCTGCGCTGGTGGGCAACCTGGGGCACTATCAACTGGGGGGCAGGAAATTAATTGTGCGCCAGAGCTCCTACCTGGCATCCGATGGTAAGGTGGACATTTTCATGGGCTACAAATCCGCCGCTAAAAAAGAACCCTATTCCTGGCTAAGTTTGGTGGGCGTTGGAGATGTGTTGATCAGTTCCTTTGGGGCCATGTATTCCCTGGAAGTGAATGGCAAACAAATTGTCAACTCTGACCATGTGGTGGCCTTTCATAATAGCCTCAAAGTCAAGCAATATCAGGAGTTGCGTCCATGGCCCAAACGTCTAGTGCCCAAGCAAGAAATTCTCTATGAATTTAGTGGCACAGGTACAATTTTTTGCCAAACCCATGGTCCCCGCAGTTTTGCCCAGGAAGTGGGTCACCAGCTCAAACCAGAAAACTTCAAACTGCGCTAAATCAGTAAAATCACAAGTCGGAACCACTAATGCCATTGCCCTGTAACTAAAACCTGTCCCGCCATGATGGAAGAAGAATCCCTAGAAAAGCTCGAACAAAGTCTGGAACAGATTGATCCTGAAGAGGATTTGGAAGAGGATTACACCCAGCATCTCTTTGCCCATCCCCGGGAAGCAGGGGCGGACAGTCAAGGGCGTCCCATGGATGATGAATTTAATCTTCCCTACAGCATTAACGGCCATGTCCTGTACGCTACCCTGGAGCTGACTATAAAGCCCGGTCAAATTGTCTTTGTCGATGCCAACGTAGTCACCACCATGGACCGTTATATTCTCTTCGTTAACAAATTACGGGGAGGGCTACTGGATATTTTACGCAAAGCTCTCGGTACAGATGCCCTATTTCTCAATCAATTTACGGCGGAACAAAACGTTGGTCACCTCCAATTGGCACCGGCTCTACCAGGCGATATTTGTCATCACTTTTTAACCATAGAAAAGGGGATTTATCTACGGGCAGATAACTTCCTTGCCTGCCAACCCACGGTGAAAATTGACACTAATTTCGCCAGCATGAAGCATTTTTATAACGATAGCGAGAGTTTTTTATTGCGTTTAGTCGGACAGGGGGATTTGTGGTTTAGCCTCTACGGTGGTTTGGTGGAGATTTCCATCGATGGCAACCTGGCCTATAACCCTGATTATATTGTTGCATTTGAAGATACCCTGGATTACGAAATGACCAAACAGGAAGGGCTAGCTACCGATCGCCTACGGGGGGATGTGTGGGGCGGTAAGGGCCGACTGTGCCGCTTCACCGGCCAGGGGAAAATTTGGCTCCAGGCCCGCCAGGCCAATAGCTTTTTGAACTATATCCAATCAATTCTGTTCAATTTACGTTTCCCCCGACTTAATTAGGGGGATCAACGGATTTACGGAAAACTTAGGCCATGCTAGGATGACCAGGTGAAATTAGGCTATGGGCACTAAGAATAGGCTTTTGAGCCAACAAATTAGGGCGGAAACCTCCACCACTTCCGATCCGCCGTCGAAATTAAAACCACTCAAACATCACAACTTTTTTGGCTAGACCGATGACAATGGGGGACAATCTCTGGGGATGGCAAAACATCAAGGGCTCACCCTATCTCACCTGTGCTTTGTTGGCTCCTTGGTCCCATGGCTTTTTCACTAGGGCCTTCTATCCCCAGCTACCCGAAGTACTAATCAATTATCTTGACTCCCAAGGAAAAGCGTTGCGGGTCAAACAAGTGCATGGGGACGTGGCCCTAACGGCAAAGGAAATTAGCCAAAATCCCCCTGCCCCCGATAGTGTTCATCCTCCGGCCGATGGCGTGATTAGTGACGCTCCCCACCAGGGGGTCTGGGTGGCCAGTGCGGACTGTACTCCAGTGTTGATCGGTGATTTGACTAGTAAACGGGTGGCGGCGGTTCATGCGGGCTGGCGGGGTACCAAAGCCAGAATTGTGCCCAAAACCATCGACAGATTTCTCGCCCTAGGTAGTGATTTAAGGGATTTACGCATTGCCCTTGGCCCGGCGATCGCCGGAGAGGTCTACCAAGTGGACCCCTGGGTGGCCTTGGAAGTGGGTCAGAGTGTGCCTGCGGTGCAAAGATTAACCACAGAAGCACAGCAATGGGATTATTTATCCACCATGGCCAATCCGCCGGTATTGCCCGATGGACAACCAGAAAAATGTCGCCTCGATGTGCGCCGTATTAATGAGTTGCAACTGTTGGATTTAGGTTTGGCCCCAGAACAAATTGCGGTGGCCCCCCACTGCACCTTCCAAATGGAAGAACTTTTTTTCTCCTATCGCCGTACCCACACCAAAGAAGTGCAATGGTCGGGCATTGTCAGCCGCTGACGTGGATTACTTTTTCGCGTTTTCTTTAAAATCCTTATCCACCACAAAACGGTTAGCCACAGTTTCTGGTTGAATAGCCGAGAGAATTACTTGATTAGAGTCCATAATGATCACAGCCCTAGTGCGCCGGCCGTAGGTGGCATCAATTAACTGACTACGTTCTTTGGCATCGCTGATAATCCTTTTAATGGGTGCCGATTCCGGGCTGACAATGGCAACAACCCGATTACCAGAAACGATATTGCCAAAGCCAATGTTGATGAGTTGAATTTCCATAGAGTAGGGTGGATGGGAAAGGAGAGGAGAAGGGAAAATGATCGCTTAGGTATTTATTAGAAGCAATGGTTAGCCTTCAAGAGGAAATAGCTGTTAGTTCCGTAATTTAGTTAACTTAAGTTAAATTATGGCGAATTTCAGCCCATGCCTTCCTTTACTTTCGACTTTCAAGTCTTTTTCCGCGTCTATCCAGAGATAGATTAATCGGGAAAACTAGGTCTAACCAGCGGATTTGTCGTCAATTTGCCAAATATTTATGGCTGTCCCCACGGGAACTTGCCTTTGTCAACTTTCATGGAATTTTCATGCCCTTTGTTGCCATTGCTTTCTCCAAAATTTTTGATACCCTCGACGCCACCACTCTGAATTTTGGGCGCACCCAACTTTCCCTGTTGGACTTGTTCCAGTTAGTCCTATCGGCCCTGGCCATATTCGTTTTAACCCACTACCTCAACCGGGTTCTGCGGGGCATTATTCTGCGGCGTTTTATCTATGAGCAAGGCATCCGCTACATTGTGGCCAATCTGTTGAGCTATGGCATGGGTTCTTTTTTGTTCATTGCCATGCTCCAAACTAGTGGCGTTAACCTATCTTCCCTCACGGTGGTGGGGGGCACCCTGGGGCTAGGGATTGGTTTAGGCCTGCAAAATGTCACTCGTAATTTTGTTAGTGGGGG
>NZ_JADEWJ010000135.1:0-9814 GCF_015207725.1 Synechocystis sp. LEGE 06083 | reverse complement strand
CAAGTAAGCTGCCATGGCAAGCGTGGAGAGCCCCCATAGTGGGTACTAAGCCCACGGTTTTACCCCGACCCGCTTGACGGAGATAGGTTTGTAACCCTGCTATTGTCCGAAAAACTTGCACCATGATTTCCTTACTATCCGTTGGATGGTTTGCAAACGATAGGAGTCATTGAGACCTAACCATGGCCAGAGTGTTGACCCCTATCCCAGGCAAATTGCCCCGCCGTCCTAGGCTCCCTGCCGCAAGTCTTCAATGATACAATGGGAGGCTGGAATTCCATCAACGGCGATCGCATGAAAAGACTCATCGAGGGACTACAAAAATTTCAGGAGGGTTATTTTAGTTCCCACCGTGACCTCTTTGAGCAACTTTCCCATGGCCAACATCCCCGCATCCTCTTCATTTGTTGTTCCGACTCCCGGGTAGATCCCAACCTAATTACCCAATCGGAAGTGGGGGATTTATTCGTCATCCGTAATGCTGGTAACATTATTCCCCCCTACGGAGCGGCCAACGGTGGGGAAGGGGCCGCCATGGAATACGCCCTGGTAGCCTTGGGAATCAATCAAATCATTGTTTGTGGCCATTCCCATTGTGGAGCAATGAAGGGTCTGCTCAAACTTAATTCCCTCCAGGAAAAAATGCCGCTGGTGTACGACTGGCTTAAGCATACGGAAGCGACCCGGCGCCTGGTATTGGATAACTATGAACATCTGGAAGGGGAAGAACTGGTCGAAATTATGGTGGCGGAAAATATTCTTACCCAATTAAAAAATCTCCAAACGTACCCCGCCGTCCATTCCCTTTTGCACAAGGGTAATTTATCCCTCCATGGCTGGATTTACCGCATTGAAAGTGGACAGGTGTTGGCCTACGATGGGGTACTCCATGATTTTGTTGCCCCCCAGAGCCGTCTTTCCTATTTAGAGCCAGAATTCAATTTACATCCCAATTGTCCGTTAACTTCCTACAATTCTTTTAAAGTTCCCGGTAGTCAGCCCCCGGGGGCTAAGCCCTCCCCCCAACCCTCCCAGGGAAAACTTTCTGCCTTACCGGGGTTTAGCCATTTACCAATGGAACAGGCGGAGCGGATTTATCGGGGTTCCCGTTAATCTAGTTAAGGAGCTGGGCATAACTAGACATAAATACAGGGAAAATTTCTAAAAACGCTAAATGAATGCTTTAGGTAGGAACTGACTGGGTGCTAAATTCACTGATTGCTGACTTCCGAATTATTTTTGAGCGAGATCCCGCCGCTCGCAATTGGTTGGAGGTGCTTTTTTGTTACCCCGGTTTACAAGCCCTAGTTGTTCACCGTTTTTCCCACCGTCTTTATACTTTGGGGCTACCGTTTTTCCCCCGGTTAATGTCCCAATTTGCTCGATTTTTCACTGGCATTGAGATCCATCCTGGGGCCCAGATTGGCCAGGGGGTTTTCATTGACCATGGCATGGGGGTAGTGATTGGAGAAACAGCCATCATTGGGGATTATGCTTTGATCTACCAGGGGGTCACCCTGGGGGGAACGGGCAAGGAAACCGGTAAACGTCATCCCACCCTGGGGGAAAACGTGGTGGTGGGGGCCGGGGCCAAGGTGTTGGGCAATATTTTGATTGGCGACAATGCCCGCATTGGGGCCGGTTCGGTGGTGTTGCGGGATGTGCCAGCGGATTTTACCGTGGTGGGAGTGCCGGGGCGCATGGTTCATCCCTCGGGGGAAAAGGTTAATCCCTTGGAGCATGGCAAGCTACCGGACTCGGAAGGTAAGGTAATTCGGCTTTTGTTGGAACGTATTGAACTGCTGGAGCAAGAGGTCAAAACCTTACAAAAACAGCAGTCAGAACAGGATTGGGAATCGGATTATCGCTCCTGCTCTGAAACTGACCGGGAACCGGTGCTTTGTCGCCTTGGCGATCGGGAAATTGAGGAATTTTTGGGGGGCACCCTTTAATCTTGCCCCGGTAACTGCAACAGCGATGGAATGAGAGGAGGTTTGAAAAGCCTCAATTTTTGGCCGGATGTTTTTTCCTGTTTAATCAAATCTTTCTAATTGCCTTAAGATGTGAACGCAAGGCCGTCCTCAAGGGCGGGGTTTCAGACCCATTTTTTCGATGAATAACCAACAACTTTGGCAACGTTATCAAGACTGGCTTTATTACCATGGTGGCCTCGATTTTTACCTGGATGTGAGCCGCATGGGATTTAGTGATGCTTTGGTAGAAGATTTGCAACCCAAGTTTGCCAAAGCTTTTCAAGATATGGTGGCCCTGGAAAAAGGGGCGATCGCCAATCCGGATGAACAACGCATGGTGGGGCATTACTGGCTACGCAATCCGGCCCTGGCCCCCAACGACGCTATCCGGGCTGAAATCACCGAACCCCTACAGCAAATTAAAGCCTTTGCCGCTGCTGTTCACCAAGGGACGGTTAAACCTCCCACTGTCCCCAAATTCACCGACCTGTTGGCGATCGGCATTGGTGGTTCAGCCCTAGGTCCTCAGTTTGTAGCCCAGGCCCTAGCCCCAGATTTTCCGCCCTTGGCCATTCACTTCATCGATAACTCGGACCCAGACGGCATTGACCGGGTGCTGAATTGTTTAAAAGTCCAAGACAAACTGAAAAGCACCTTAGTAATCACCACTAGCAAATCCGGTGGCACCCCTGAACCCCGCAATGGCTTGGCGGAAACTAAAGCAGTATTTGAAGCCCAGGGCTTGCATTTTGCCGACTATGCTGTGGCGGTGACCATGCCCGGCAGTAAACTTTCCCAGCAGGCCCAGACAGAACAATGGTTACAAGCTTTTCCCATGCAGGATTGGGTGGGGGGCAGAACCTCTGAGTTATCGGCGGTGGGGCTATTACCGGCGGCCCTCCAGGGGATTGATATTCAGGCCATGCTCGATGGGGCTAAAACCATGGATGAAGCCACTAGGGTGAGGGAATTAAAACAAAATCCGGCGGCCCTATTGGCTTTGGCTTGGTACTACGCTGGGGATGGGCAAGGGAAAAAAGATATGGTGATTCTGCCCTACAAAGACAGGCTGCTGTTATTTAGCCGTTATTTACAGCAGTTGGTGATGGAATCCCTGGGTAAGGAACGGGATTTGGATGGCAAGGTGGTGCACCAGGGTATTGCAGTCTATGGCAATAAGGGCTCCACGGATCAACATGCCTACGTCCAGCAATTGCGGGATGGGGTGCCGAACTTTTTTGCTACGTTTATTGAGGTATTGCACGATCGCCAAGGGCCATCCCTAGAGTTGGAGCCGGGGGTAACCAGTGGGGATTATTTATCAGGATTTTTGCAGGGCACCAGGCAAGCCTTGTTTGAAAATCAACGGGACTCGATTACCGTCACCATTCCCCAGGTGGATGCCACCAGTATTGGGGCTTTGATTGCTCTGTATGAACGGGCGGTGAGTTTCTATGGTTCCCTGGTGAACGTTAACGCCTACCATCAACCAGGGGTGGAAGCGGGCAAAAAAGCGGCCGCCTCCATTTTGGAATTGCAAAAAGCGATTCTCTCCACTTTGCAGACAGAATCGGGCCCCATTGCCCTAGAAGCTTTGGCCGCCAAAGTACAGGCTCCGGAGCAGGTGGAAACGGTGTATAAAATCGTCCGCCATCTGGCTGCCAATGACCGGGGGGTAGTGCTCCACGGCGATCGCCAATTTCCCCAACGGTTGCAAATCCAGTGGCAGAGTTAAGGCAGATTAATCTTCAATTGTTAGTTGTAGACCAGGTAATCATGGCTTACTTCAGAAGCAATTCGGTTCCTGGTCAATGGCAACGTGCTATAAAAAGAAAAGTTTGTTTACCTGAGTATTAATTCCTAGGCAAGGCAAACCTTGGCCGCTTCATAGCCCATGAATCCTTAAACAAAAATCTACCCGACCTTCCATTTGGAGATAAACCTTTATAAATGACTGCCACGATTCCCCCGTTGACGCCAACGGCAACGCCCAGCAATCCCGATCGCCCGATTGCGGATCTAAAACTACAAGACATCATTAAAACCCTGCCCAAGGAATGCTTCGAAAAAAAAGCGAGCAAAGCCTGGGCTTCTGTTTTGATCACCCTAGGGGCGATCGCCGTGGGCTATTTGGGTATTATCTATCTGCCCTGGTACCTCCTACCCATCACTTGGATTTGGACGGGGACAGCCTTAACAGGGGCTTTCGTTGTCGGCCATGACTGTGGCCATCGCTCCTTCGCCAAAAAACGCTGGGTCAATGACTTAGTGGGCCACATCGCCTTTGCGCCCCTAATTTATCCTTTCCATAGCTGGCGTCTGCTCCACGACCACCATCACCTCCACACCAACAAAGTTGAGGTTGATAACGCCTGGGATCCTTGGAGCGTGGAAGCTTTCCAAGCGAGCCCGGCGATCGTCAGGCTTTTTTACCGAGCCATCCGGGGGCCTTTTTGGTGGACTGGTTCCATTTTCCACTGGGGCTTAATGCATTTTAGACTCAGCAACTTTGCCGAACGGGACCGCAATAAAGTCAAACTATCCATCGCCGTTGTCTTTCTCTTTGCGGCGATCGCCTTTCCCGCCCTAATTGCGACCACAGGGGTGTGGGGCTTTGTCAAGTTTTGGTTAATGCCCTGGCTCGTGTACCACTTCTGGATGAGCACATTTACCATTGTGCACCACACCATTCCAGAAATTCGTTTCCGTCCCATCGCCGATTGGAGCGCCGCAGAAGCCCAGTTAAACGGCACTGTCCATTGTGACTATCCCCGCTGGGTAGAAGTGCTCTGCCATGACATCAATGTGCACATTCCCCATCACCTCTCCGTGGCCATTCCTTCCTATAACCTACGTCTAGCCCACGCAAGTTTAAAAGAAAACTGGGGACCTTTTCTCTATGAGCGCACCTTTAACTTGAAGTTAATGCAACAAATTAGTAGCCAATGTCATTTGTATGATCCGGAGAATGGCTACCGCACCTTTGGCTCCCTGAAAAAAGTTTAAACCTAAGTTAATGGGTCATTTTCAACCCATGATTGGTCAGCAATTAACCATAGCTGAGCTCTGGGGGAAGTTACCCAACCATTAACTAAAATTGAAGTAAACATCTGGGAATGCGGCCAATGGGCTGGATTCCTTTTTTTTGGTGAGGGAAAATCTTCTAAGTAGATAAATTAGAGCGGTTGAGACTGGAAAGGTCCACCCGGCCAAAATGAATACTAAACGCAACTTGCATATTTTCCAAGGTTTTCACCAGCCAAGGCACCCCCTCCCGGGCCACCGACTCATAGTGATTAAACAAAATTGAAAAACGTTTTTCCAAATAAGGCTTCACCTTAGAGCAGAAAAGTACAATTTTGAGCAATACCCCAATGGTCTTCTTCACGCCAATATTGGAAATTAGATCAATAAAGACATAGTGATCCGGATTTTTACTGCCTTCCACTACTAAAAAGTTGAGCAACTGACTAGAAGTCCGCATCATTAAAAATTCCGTGGGTTTCTGTTGATTGCATTCCGGATAGGCATTTTGGAATAGGTCAAATAGTTTCTTATCAAAACTTCCTTGTTTATACTTATCCTGTAGGGAACCCCGGATATATTCGTAAAGTTCGTCCTTAAAAGTGCCAAAGGATTGGGTATAGGCCACATGGTTGCGGAAACTTTTCGAGAGGGATTGATAACTCTGACCGTTTTCCACCGCACCGACAAAATGTTTGAGGGAACTATTTAGATCCTGATCGCTCAGTAGGGTAGGGTTTTTCACTGGCTTGATCAATTCCTTGTCTGGCAAGATTAGTCCAGCTTTATTGGTTCTGGCCATGCGCACCCGATAGGTGACGTACTGGGAAAGGTTAATTTCAAACTTACGCTCATTTTGAGCTTTGATGCGGTGTATGGTTTGGCGGTGTTCCCGACTGCTATCGTCCCCCATGAGGCAATAATCATACAGATAGGGATAGCGGTGGATGAGGGTGCCAACGGAGCTAGATTTAGTTTCAAACTTGGCAGTGACAACGGTGGCCAATCTTTTCAGCCGGACAAATTGTTCACTGAGGGTAAAATTTTTAACTAGTTGGCGGACGTTTCCTTTTGTATTGCCCCCAGGACTAATATTAGCCACCGCTTTTTCCACCATATTTACCAGTTGGGGAATGAATCGCTGGGTTGGGGGAGAAAGTTGCCAATAGTTGATCAGAATATAACAGCAACGGTTAAAAAAGTAGTTGAAGTCTTCAGTGTTATTTTTAACTCTAATTACTTTTTCTAAGTGGGTAGAAATTTGCCCTTGAGAGCCACCTTGTCCACTCAAGAAAAGGCCCCCTACCGCCTCAAGTACTTGGTCCCCTTCCAGGGACTGGACCAAGTTAAGCAGATAATCGTAAATTGCCTGCTCGTCGTTCATTTTATCAGAGTCGTTGGTGTGGAGGTGATTGTGGTTCACAGTGGCAACCCTCCTTGGTAAAAAGGGGGCAAATTGGGAGTAGGGAAAACTGATAATGAAAACGAAATCATAAGATAAGGTCAACGACACTCTGGGCATTTAATCAGGCATCGCTGTGGATGGTAAGATACACCCTGATCCCATTGGGATGAAACCGGAACTTTGTTACTAGACATTGTCGGTTTCTAACTTTTTTATATCTATTTCTCTTCCAATGTAAGTGATGAAGGCACCCATGGTAAGTGATCTAGATCACAGATAAAAATTGGCAATGACTTAACACTTCTGAGTCAATTCTAACCCAGTTTTCCTCCACCACATTCCCCACTCTTATTCTTTCCTATGAACTCCAAACTTTCCCTATTTGACATCCGTACATTCCTAGAAAGTTGCTTATTGTCTGTTACCAATTTTTCCGCGGATATACGGATAAATAATATTTGCACCGATACAAGGGCTTTGGTGCCAGGGGATTTATTTCTCGCCTTGCGGGGAGAAAGTTTTGATGGCCACAATTTTATTCCCCAGGCCGGGGCGGCGGGGGCGATCGCCGTGGTGACGGATCGGCCAGTGGAAGGGTTAGGGGAGACGGTGGCTCAATTTTTGGTGGAAGATACATTGGTGGCCTATCAGCGCATAGCGGCGGGATGGCGGCAACGGTTTACCATTCCCATCATTGGGGTGACCGGTTCTGTGGGTAAGACCACCACCAAAGAGTTAATTGCGGCGGTGCTGTCCCAGTTTGGCCATGTGCATAAAACCAAAGCTAATTACAACAATGAAATTGGGGTACCGAAAACTTTGTTGGAACTATCCCCAGACCATGATTTTGCCATTGTGGAAATGGCCATGCGGGGTCGGGGACAAATTGCCCTGTTGGCGGACATTGCCCAGCCCACCATCGGTTTAATTACCAACGTTGGCACAGCCCACATTGGTCTTTTGGGATCGGAGTTGGCGATCGCCGAGGCCAAGTGTGAATTGCTGGCCCATCAACCACCCCAGAGCACGGCCATCCTCAATCAAGACAATGCTTTGTTAATGGAGACAGCCCAACGATTTTGGCAGGGAAAAACCATTACCTATGGACTGCAGGGGGGAGATGTGCGAGGAACGGTTGATGGCGAAAATTTAATCCTTGATGGGGTTAGTTTGCCTTTGCCCTTGGCTGGTGTCCACAATGCTTCTAATTACCTAGCGGCGATCGCCGTGGCCCAGTGTTTAGGGTTGGATTGGCAACGGTTACAGTCGGGGCTGACGGTGGAGTTGCCCAAGGGTCGGGCCCGTCGTTATCAATGGGGGCAGGACGTGGTGCTGTTGGATGAAACCTATAACGCAGGGTTAGAATCCATGTTGGCAGCGTTGGATTTATTGGCCAATACCCCTGGAAAACGACGTTTAGCGGTGCTAGGAGCAATGAAAGAACTGGGGGATTATGGCCCGACATTCCATCAACGGGTGGGGGCCAAGGTGAAAGCCTTAGGTTTAGACGGTCTTTACCTATTGGCCAATGACCCTAATACCGATGCCATTGCCGCTGGAGCCAACGGTGTGGAGACCCAATCTTTCAGCGATGGACCTAGTTTAGTGGCGGCCCTAAAAACGACCCTCCAACCAGGCGATCGCCTCCTGTTCAAAGCATCCAATTCCGTCGGCCTCGGGGCAGTGGTTAGTCAATTGTTGGCAGAAAACCCCACCTCGGCTTAGAACTGCAAGGCTTGGGTTATTTGAAAATAGGGCTAACTCTTGCTCAGCAGGGATCAATACCCTGCGGGCTGATTTGTAGTGGTGATGAAAAGATAGCTACAGACTTCTATCTAAACAAATCTGTCCCCCTCGTCTCAGAGGGTTTTAAGGTAATCCAATAAATCCGCCATTTCCTGGGGATTGGGTTCAAACTGGGGCATGGGAGGCGTTTGACCACTAACTACCTGGTGAATGATGTGGCCCTGGGATCGCCGTTGGGACACCCCCCAAAGACTAGGGCCAATGTAACCGTCAGCTTGGATGCCATGGCAAACCACGCAATTGGCTTGGAAAATAGCCCGCCCCCTATCCGCATCTCCTTTAAGGGCGAGCACCTGGTTCACATAGGGATCAAAGTTCATAAAGCTAAATAATGCCACTGCCAATATCACCAGGGAAATAATGCCTGCCATAATCCACATCCCGGTGGGGGAAGCATTTACCTTGGCAACAGTTGGATTTTTTTCGATTACAGGGGCCATAGGTTAGGAACGATTGGTCAAGGTGGCCAGGACCACCACTCAGAAACTTAATCTATTGTATTGATGCTGGGCATTCCTGTCTTTGCTTAGTCTTAGGCTGGAGCCTGGATTAACTGCGTTGACAAACTAAAACTCCCCCAATATCGATCCCAGAATTTTCCTGGGTCAGGGGGGAGCATTGACAAAAATCTATCCAGCTTGCCCCCAGTTGATCAGCGAGGGCCGACTAGGTTTATAGGGGAGCAACTTGCACTTCCACCGTAGCGATAACTTCGGGGTGCAATTTGATTTGGGCTTGGTAAAAACCAGTTTTGTGGATGTCCGGCAGACTGATGCCACGGCGATCGAGGCTTTGGTTGGTGGCGGCTTCCACTGCATCGGCCACTTCCTGGGTGGTAACGGTACCAAAAATGGCTTCCGCTTCCCCTACTTGTTTTTTGATCACAAAACGACCAATGGTTTCCAGAGCGACTTTGCGGGCTTCGGCGGCATCTTTTTCTGCTTTGAGCCGTTCCAATTCCTTGAGGCGTCTTTGTTCCACCTGGCGCAAAATACCGGGGGTGGCCACCACTCCCAGGCCTTTGGGAATGAGATAGTTGCGGGCATAACCGGGGGCCACTTCCACTAAATCGCCGGTGAAGCCTAGTTTATTGATAGTTTCGTTTAAAACGACCTTGACTCGCTTTGCCATGACTGTAATTTTTCCAATATGAAGTTTGTTTAGCTTGTGGAGCAATTCACAAACCTCCATCTTAACCTTTAGGGGCAATCCCGCCAAAGTTGGCGATCGCCGCGGGCCAGTTTTTCCCCAGGGCAATGAACAGAAAGGCAAAGTTACTCTGTTACCATGGGGGACGGCCCTCCGCAACCAGATGCCAATGTCCAGTCTGATTTCCCTTTTCCGTCAACATTATCCCCAGGGCAGTCTCTGTTGTGACCTGCTCGAAATTGATCGGGGGTTATACATCGTCCAAGCCAGCATCACCCTAGAAGGCATTGTGGTAGCCACGGCCCTAGCGGCCCAGTGTCCCCTGGAAGCCGCCGAAGACTTGGCTAAGGAAAGGGCGATCGCCAGCCTTGATTTACCCCATGGGTCGCCGACGGAATTTACTCCAAAGGCGGATAAACCGGAGAAGGGAGTCGCCGAAACCCGCCCAGCCCAACAA
>NZ_JADEWJ010000471.1:0-1051 GCF_015207725.1 Synechocystis sp. LEGE 06083 | reverse complement strand
ATAATGTAATCCACCTCTGTGTCGGCAAAGCTGTCGATCATCTGTCTGGCGATCGCCTGGGCTTGGGCAGTTTGACCTTGGTGGGCCGGGAGGGCGGCGCAACAACCCTGGGATTGGGGAATCACCACTTCACAGCCATTGGCAGTTAAAACTCGCACGGTGGCTTCATTGACCGGAGAAAAAAATAACCGTTGCACACAGCCGAGAATTACCCCCACCCGATAACGCTTTTCTCCTTGGGCAGGGATTTCCGTTGGATAATTGTCCCGAAATGAGGCGGCCGTCACCCGGGGCAAAATACTTTCCATAGCTGCTAAACGGGGAAAGAATCTGGTCAATAATCCCGTTGCTTGCACTAACTTTTGCAACCCACAATTTTGATAAACCCAGAGCAGGGGCAATAACAGCCGCAACCGCCAGGGATAGGGAAATAAATTAAAAATCATCCCCCGCAAAAGGCGATCGCCAAAGGGACGGTCATAGTTACGCTCCACTTGGGGCCTGGTGGAGGAGATCAACTGGTCATACTGCACCCCAGAAGGACAGGCACTGACACAGGCCAAACAACCTAAACAACTATCAAAATGCTGGATGGTGGTGGCGTCTAAACTGGCTTGCCCCTGGTTAATACCATTCATCAAATAAATGCGTCCCCGGGGAGAATCGGTTTCCTTGCCAATGACCCGATAGCTGGGGCAGGTGTTTAAACAAAAACCGCAGTGGACACAGCTATCCAACACGGCCTGGGGAGGCGGATTTTGAGCATCAAAACCAATTTCGGGGCTATGGACGGCCTGGGCCAGGGTGCTGAAGGAGGGAGGAGCCGACATAGGGACAAGGGGGAGAAACACTGTCCCCTATGATCACACTTTTTTCCCAATCTAGGGTTATCTTCCCCTCGGTCAAAACTTCTTTAAAACCCCAATGATTGCGATAGATAATAGTCAAATTTCCCCACAATCATCAGATTTATGGAGTGGGAAAAACTATATCGATGCAATCTGGCTGATTAATCGTGCCCAACCAAGGCAATGGGGTCATAGCGGGCGAG
>NZ_JADEWJ010000134.1:0-9815 GCF_015207725.1 Synechocystis sp. LEGE 06083 | reverse complement strand
GTTTAAAGCCCGCTATGATAACGAACCTTGGGTAAAAAAATGGATCGATATGGCCATTCGCATTGAAGGCACTAACAAAACCTTCGGTGTCCATGCCGCTGGGGTAGTAATTTCTTCCGAACCTTTGGATCAAATTGTACCGTTGCAAAAAAATAATGATGGGGCGGTAATTACCCAGTATTACATGGAAGATGTGGAAGCCATGGGTCTATTGAAAATGGACTTTTTGGGCTTGAAAAATCTGACCACCCTACAGCGAGCAGTGGAGTTAATAGCAGAAACCAAGGGTGTTCAATTGGATTTAGATGATTTGCCTTTACAGGAACGAAAAGCTTTACAAATTCGCGCCCGCACCGGTTCAAAAAAGTTACCCGATGATGTAAAAAAGACTCACAAATTACTGGAAGCAGGGGATTTAGAAGGTATTTTCCAGTTGGAATCCCAGGGCATGAAACAGATTGTGCGGGATCTAAAACCGTCGGGCATTGAGGATATTTCATCCATTTTGGCTTTATATCGTCCTGGACCATTGGATGCAGGGTTAATTCCTATTTTCATTAACCGTAAACACGGTCGGGAAGAAATTTCCTATCAACATAAACTGTTGGAACCCATTCTCAACGAAACTTATGGAGTTCTCGTGTACCAAGAGCAAATCATGAAAATGGCTCAGGATTTAGCTGATTATTCCCTAGGAGAAGCGGATTTGTTGCGGCGGGCGATGGGCAAAAAGAAAGCTGAAGAAATGCAAAAACATCGGGCGAAATTTGTCGATGGTTCCACTAAACATGGAGTTCCTTCCCGCACGGCGGAAAATTTGTTTGATCAAATGGTTAAGTTTGCCGAATATTGCCTCAGTTTTGACAGCGAAATTTTAACCGTTGAGTACGGCCCATTGCCCATTGGTAAAATTGTGAGCGAAGAAATTAATTGTTCTGTGTATAGCGTTGATCCGGAAGGGAGAGTTTACACCCAGGCGATCGCCCAATGGCATGACCGGGGAGAGCAAGAAGTATTTGAATATGAATTGGCTGATGGCTCTGTGATCCGTGCTACCCCAGACCACCGCTTTCTCACCACCGATTATCAACTGTTGGCGATCGAAGAAATTTTTAACCAGCAACTGGACTTGCTAACCTTGACAAATGTTGAGCAAACTGCAGAAGCCCTTGACAGCCATAGTCTGTTCTCTCCATTGCTTAATCCTGGGAGGATAAAATAAATATTATGTACCAAACTGCGTCCCAATTTGAAGCACAAATGCCCAATGCCAAATTACTGCTAAGCGATGAGCCGGAAATGGAAAGCTCCCTACATTCAGACCAATTAATGTTGTTGGTAGCTTGCTTAGATTGGCTGTGGCGCGATCGCCAAGATTACTTTATTGGGGCAAACTTAACCATTTATTTCAGCCGTCAACAGCTCAAAAATCGAGATTTTCGTGGTCCAGATTTCTTTTTAATTAAAGGGGTTGAAAAAACTCCCCGTCCTTCCTGGGTAGTGTGGGAGGAAGACGGTCAATACCCAAACTTAATCATTGAACTTTTGTCTAGCAGCACTGCCTCAACTGACCCTAGCCTAAAAAAGCAACTTTACCAAGACCGTTTTCGCACTCCGGAATATTTCTGGTTTTCCCCTGATACCCTAGAATTTGAAGGCTTTCGCCTAGTCGGTCATCGCTATGAACCAATTCCCCTGACTGGGACAGGACAACGCTGGAGCGAGGAATTAGAACTTTTTATGGGCATAAAAAATGGACAATTAAGGTACTTTTTCCCTGACGGAGCCTTGGTGCCCACTCCCCAGGAAGCGGCGGAAACAGCCCAGCAACTACTTCAACAGGAAAAAAGCAGGGCCGATCGCCTAGCTAACTACCTCATATCCCAGGGGATTGACCCCGATCGCCTGGGGGATGACTGAGGGGGGAGTCCGCAATTCTAACCGAGGAAAGGATTACAATGTGGAGGCGATTTAATTGATCACACTCCCATTGCCCTGCCCCCATGACCGACGTCCCCGTTAGCCGCATTCGCAATTTTTCGATCATTGCCCACATTGACCACGGTAAATCCACCCTGGCCGATCGCCTGTTGCAGGTGACAGATACGGTGCAACAACGGGAAATGAAGGAGCAGTTCCTGGACAATATGGATTTAGAACGGGAGCGGGGCATTACCATCAAGCTCCAAGCCGCCCGCATGAATTACAAAGCGAAGGATGGCCAGGATTACGTGCTGAACTTGATCGACACCCCGGGCCATGTGGACTTTTCCTATGAAGTATCCCGGTCCCTGGCCGCCTGTGAAGGGGCGTTGCTGGTGGTGGATGCGTCCCAGGGGGTAGAAGCCCAAACCTTAGCCAACGTTTACCTAGCGTTGGATAATAACCTGGAAATTATTCCCGTTCTCAACAAAATTGATTTGCCCAGTGCGGAGCCAGACCGGGTAGCGGCGGAAATTGAAGAAGTGGTGGGGCTAGATTGCACTGACATCATCCAAGCTTCTGCCAAGGCCGGTATTGGGGTGAACGACATCCTCGAGGCGATCGTCCAACAGGTTCCTCCCCCGGCCGATACGGTAGACCAACCCCTGCGGGCCTTAATTTTTGACAGTTATTACGACGCTTACCGGGGGGTAGTGGTTTATTTCCGGGTGATGGACGGCCAGGTAAAAAAAGGCGACAAAGTACGACTGATGGCCTCCGATAAGGAATACGTCATTGATGAGTTGGGGGTTTTGTCCCCCACCCAAGTGCAGGTGGAAGCATTACACGCTGGGGAAGTAGGCTATTTTGCGGCGGCGATTAAAGCGGTGGCCGATGCCAGGGTTGGGGATACCATTACCATGGCCAATGCTCCAGCAGCGGAGGCCTTACCAGGTTACACCGAAGCCAACCCCATGGTTTTTTGTGGGTTATTCCCCATCGATGCGGATCAATATCCCGATTTAAAAGATGCGTTGGAAAAGTTAAAACTCAACGATGCGGCCCTGTCCTACGAACCGGAAACTTCCAGCGCCATGGGTTTTGGTTTCCGCTGCGGCTTTTTGGGTTTACTGCATATGGAAATTGTCCAAGAGCGGTTGGAGCGGGAATATAACCTGGATTTGATCACCACTGCCCCGTCGGTAATTTACCGGGTCACCACCACCGAGGAAGAAGTGATTGAGGTGGATAATCCTAGTCTATTGCCCCCTATTCAAAAGCGTTTGAAGGTGGAAGAACCGTTCATCAAGGTGGAAATGATTACCCCGGAAACCTATGTGGGGACGTTGATGGAACTGTGTCAAAGTCGGCGGGGGGTCTTCAAAGATATGAAATTTTTCACCCAAACCCGCACCGCATTGATCTATGAATTGCCCTTAGCAGAGGTGGTGACGGACTTTTTTGATCAACTTAAATCCCGTACCAAGGGCTATGCCAGCATGGAGTATCAACTAATTGGCTACCGGGAAAATCCCCTAGTTAAATTGGATATTTTAGTCAATGGTGATGGGGTGGACGCCCTGGCCATGATTGTCCACCGGGATAAGGCCTATTACGTTGGCCGAGCCATGGTTAGTAAGCTGAAGGAGTTAATTCCCCGTCATCAATTCAAAGTACCCATCCAGGCGGCGATCGGGGCCAAAGTCATTGCCAGTGAGCATATTCCCGCCCTGCGTAAAGACGTATTAGCTAAGTGCTATGGCGGTGATATTTCCCGTAAGAAAAAGCTGTTGCAAAAACAAGCCAAGGGGAAAAAACGCATGAAGGCGATCGGGACGGTGGATGTGCCCCAGGAAGCGTTTATGGCGGTGTTGAAGCTGGATGCCCAATAGTTTTAGATAACTAGCTGAATTCCTGAACAATTTATACTTAGTTATCGAAATATTTAAATGGTTTTCTGAGGGGGCGCTCATCGCTTTTTTTCGGGAAGAGGCCTCGGTATGATATCCAAACCCATCAATACTTTTTGGGTATCTGATAAGTTACCAATTATCCTCCGTGTCGGTAAAGGTCTCTCTTTAACTAAAGTTGGGACGACGATAATATTGTGTTTGACAACCTCTTCTGTTTGTTGGTAAACGTCAATCACTTCAATTTCATGGCGGCCGTGGAGATATTCTTCACAGATTTTCTCTATGTTTTGTAAAGCTTTCAAGGACTGGAACCTATTTCCTGCAATGTAAAGCCGCAGGACATAATACTGTTCTTCAGATTCAGCAACAAATTGCTCAAATACTTCTTTGATTGTGGGCTTTGAATCCTCTGGATCAGTCATTTTGATAACCTAAAATGATAAATTTTCTAATCCATAGGGGATAAAATTTGTAACCCAACTAGTACTTTTTCTGTGTTAGATAAATCACCAATAATTTTTTTGATTGGTTCGGGCAACTTTCTCACTAACGTAGGCAAGGCTAAAATACTATCTTCGATCGCCAACTCGGGATGTTGGGTCAAATCGATGATTTCAATTTGGTATTGGCCGTTTAGATATTCCTCACAAATCCTTTTTAAATTCGCAAAAGCGGTGAGGGATTTGGAGGTTTGTCCCGCTACGTACAGGCGCAGTTGCCAAATCTCTGGGTTTTGATTATCAAGTGAATCGTTTGAATTTGTCATAGTGGACGGCTCCTCAGTCCTCAGGGATTTTAGTGAATGTGACGAGATTTTTGGATCAGATTACGATTGGCTAACATCGTTTGTTTGAATTCCTCCTCTTCCAACATTAGTACTTCTAGTTCCTCATCTTGACTAGTTAATTTCATTTGCAGAGCATCAATTTCCGCCTGCAGTAAATATTTTTTTCGCTCAAAATTGCGTTTTTCCAGCTCCAGGACTTGTTGTCGTTTTTTGGCGATCGCCTCTTCTTGTAACATCTGATTAATTCTTTGGGTGCCGGTTAAAACTTGCCCATCTCCAATGTAAGCTTCAATTAAATCTACCCCATCACTGCTCAGAATGAATTCCCGCACTTGATTAGAGTGCATCATGCCCCTGGATTTCAAAATATAGAGAATGCGATTTCGTTCTCCATTTACCTTCAGGGTCTGTAACTCCAGCCAGGTATCCATCAAAGAGGACACCCCAATCTCTGTTTGTTCATTATCATAGCCCACATTGCCCCCAGTCAAATCCGTTAAAAAGACGGTAATTTGTTGGCTTTTTAAGTAATCAATTAAGCGCATAAAAAAGTTTTTCGTTTGATTTAAGCTTCCACTCATAATCAAATTACTCATGGGGTCCACAATCACTAAATTCGGTTTAAAATCCCTAACCCAACTATGGATCTTAAAGAGTCGCATTTCCAAATTATAATTAGTGGGGCGAATAGCATCAAATTGCAGTAATTCACTTTCTAAATAAGGAGATAAATCTAAACCGATAGATCTTAAATTACGGCAAATTTGTTGGGGGGATTCTTCCGTGGCGAGATATAAACACCGTTCCCCCCTCAGGCAAGTAGCTTGGGCAAAAAATGATGCTAGGGTGGTTTTGCCTGTGCCGGCCCTTCCCGTTGCTAAAATACTACTACCCCGGTAATAACCTTGCCCGCCGAACATTTCATCTAACTGGGGAATACCAGTGGAAATTCGCTCTTGGGAAACACTGTGATTGAGCACCAGGGAGGTGATGGGCAACACTGAAATGCCATTTTCTTCAATTAAAAAAGGATACTCATTATTGCTATGGCGTGAGCCTCGATATTTAACAACTTGAATGGTTCTGGTGGCAATTTCTTCCACTGTTTTTTGATCAAGTTTGATAACACAATCAGACACATACTCTTCCAAGCCCTGCCTGGTTAAATTCTTGTCGCCCCGTTCCCCGGTGATAATGGCAGTAACGCCTTTTTCCTTTAACCAATGGAATAAACGTCGTAATTCTGACCGGACAATATTGGCATTATCTAAACCAGAAAAAAGGACTTCAATTGTATCTAACAGGATCCGTTTTGCACCAATTTTGTTAATGGCATAACCCAACCGAATAAAGAGAGCTTCTAGGTCATATTCTCCCGTTTCTTCAATTTCGCTGGCTTCAACATAAATGTGATCGATAAAAATCTTTTCTTTGGCAATTAAATCTTGTAAATCCCAACCCAAAGAAGCCACGTTTTGAGTGATTTCTTTAGCACTTTCTTCAAAAGTGACTAAAACCCCTGGCTCTCCATATTCGATCGCTCCTCGCACCAAAAATTCCACTCCAAACAGGGTTTTACCACAGCCGGCGGAGCCACAAATGAGGGTTGGCCTTGCCTGGGGTAAGCCGCCGTTGGTAATTTCATCAAAACCTTGGATGCCAGTGGGACATTTAATTAGAGTGAGACTCTGGCTACTATCTGTCATAATTTTTATGGAGCCAAGTAAAGTTAATTGATAAATTAATAGGAATAATTCTAACGAAAATTGATCCTTAAATTTTTAAAAATTATTAAATTTGCCCGTAAGCATTACCAATGGTATTTAAATCTATGTCGTAATTTTGTGCTCAGAGTATTGCCAAAATTAACCTGCCTAGGTTGAGCAGTAACTGCGCCGTGGGCATGGCTACTCCGATCGCCGTTAACTGCTCAACAAAGATTAATTCCCACACCAGCAAGACCCTAGCCAAGTATTGCGGAATTTTGCCCACTCCCTTGTTTGATTTATAGATGACGATGGAGGTGCTCCCATTGTCCCATACAGCCACGGCAATAGTATCCATTAAAATAGCGATCCCCAGCTACTACAATTAAGTTATTCCTCCCTCAAACATTCCTTGCACCATGGCTGAAAAACTATCTTCTTTGCAACCAGCCCCAAAAATTTCTCAGCGGCTTTCCCTTCTAGGGGCTGGGGGCATAGTTCTAACCATGGCGATCGCCGTTATCGGTATTGGCCAAGGATTGCGTACCATTAGCCCTTGGCTCCGCATTAACAATGGTGAGGCCAAAGCGGAAATTTCTACCCTCGTAGTGCAACAAATCCGGGCAGTCAGTCAATTAACCACCACAATTTTTGCCATGGAAACCGTAGTCCCCACTAGCCAGGAACGGCAATGGGGCAATTTCACCTTGGGGCGCACCGATTTGCTCTATATCGGCTACGGAGAAGTACGGGCCGGCATCGATCTGGAACAGTTGGATGAACAAAACATTGAACAAAGGGGCGAAAAGCTGATTATTACCCTGCCACCACCGCAGATTCTTGACCAAAAAATTGACGTGGAACGCTCCCGCATCTACCAATACGACCGGGGATTTTTGAACCTAGGTCCCGACACCGCCCCGGAGTTACAAAGTTTAGCCCAAAGACAAACCCTAGCTAAAATCACCGCTGCCGCCTGTGACCAAGGCATTTTAGACCGGGCCAATGAACAAGCAGAAATTGCCGTGGGTAGTCTACTTAGGGGAACAGGCTACACAGAAGTAGAAATTAAAACTAGTATTCCCGACATTTGTGCCCCATCCAGTTCATCGTAAAATATCAAGTCCAAAGATTATCAAAACATGGCGCTGAAAAGCTACGTCAAAGAGGAGTCTATTTTTCGTTCCCGTGTTCGCTCTGCTTAAGTAAGTCAAGTTTACCAATTTACCATTTAAAAGGCCAGAATAATTAGTCCTGAGCAAGGACAAAAAGACGGTGAAATGGAAAGTAATCAAGATTATCGTAGAGAATGTCAGCAAACAAGAGTTTTTTCTAGATTATGTACGATTACGAACGGGCGATTCCGTGGTTAATTTGTAGAATGCGGGCATGTTAGAGTCCAAAATTCTTTTTAAAAAACGGCTTGTGGGTTAGACCAAATCCTTCTTTGGCAAGGGGTTACAAGTAATTAATTAAGTTTTTTAGGTTTATATAGCTGATTGAATCAAAAATAAGACATATCTGCGGGTGACAATGCTTGTTTCACGAACTTAATGGGAGTTTGTTTTACCTCGATCTTCTTCTGATCAACCGTGCTTGACTGTATTCAATTCAATATTTGCCAGGGTTCTATTTTAACTATATTTTTCTGACTTATGGTCAAACGATCACTCCAAGCTACCCCTGCCGGAATTCAACAGGCGAAAAGATCTTTCACGATCAAGGGTTGGACCCAAGAGGATTTGGCCGCCGAAGTTAATCTTAAAACCCGTCAACCGATTTGGCGTTTTTTCACTGGACAACCAGTTGATCGCCATGTTTTTATGGACATCTGCTCAATTTTAAATTTGGAATGGCGAGAAATTGCTGACAATCCACCAGCGGAATTTCCAGGACCGGGAGAGAAAAGTTTTCCCATAAATGTTGAGATCGAAATTTTAGCGGAACAAACCCGTTCTCAATTGCGGGAAATCATTGAAAATCAATGTGGTATTTTACAACTTTTGGATATTAGCCACCCGGTTAATATCAATGATATCTATATTGATGTTAATGTTTTAAAAAAAATTACTAGTCAGCAATATTTGGCGATCGCCGATCTTGAAAATCTTGATCCCAGAAACTTTAATCGGGTAGGATTGGGAGATGTGGAACAACAACAAATTGCTGGTATAGAAGCGGCTAAGGTCCATACTAAGCTCAGGGTATTGGGTCGTCCAGGAGTCGGAAAAACTACTTTTTTAAAACATTTGGCGATTCAATGCAATCAAGGTAAATTTGCTCCCCATCAAGTGCCTATTTTTATTTTTTTAAAAGAATTTGCTGAGGATTCTAGGCAACGAGATAAATTCAATTTAGCTTATTATATTGGACATAAATTACATAAAGAAGGAATCAACAATAGTTCAGTCTTCAAAAAACTATTACAGGAAGGAAGAGTTTTGCTTTTGCTTGATGGTCTAGATGAAGTATTGGAAAATGATCTTGATGAAGTTTTAAAGGAAATTCGTAAATTTTGCGAACAATACTACAAAAGTCGTTTCGTCGTCTCCTGTCGTACCGCTGCCCAAAAGTTGCAGTTACAAGGTTTTACCGATGTGGAAATTGCCCCCTTTACCCAAGAACAAATAACAACCTTTGCTCAAAAATGGTTTGTGGCCCTTACGAAAACAACCTCGTCGATGGGAAAAAATCAATCAAATCAATTCATCGAAAAGTTAGACCTACCGGAAAACTGGCAGTTTCGACAGTTGGTCGTTACTCCCCTATTTTTGCATTTAGCCTGTTGGGTTTTTCAAAATCAGGGTAAATTTCCCATCAAGCGGACAGAGTTTTATAAACAAGGACTGGATTTACTTTTGGGTAAATGGGATGAAGCCAAGGGCGTAGCTAGAGATAGCATTTATCGAGGCTTTTTATTGCCCCAAAAAATCAAACTACTAAGTAAGTTAGCCTATATTACCTTTGAGCAAGAACAATATTTTTTTGAACAAAGTGTGATCGAAAATTATATTGGTGATTATCTGCAAAATCTACCAGGGGAAAATCTAGAACCAGAGGAATTACAGTTTGAAAGTGAGGCTATCTTAAAGGCAATCGAAGCTCAGCATGGTTTGTTAATCGAACGGGGTAGGGGGATCTTTTCTTTTTCTTACTTAGCTTTTCAGGAATATTTAACAGCTCGGACAATTGTGGCAGATTATAATCTGAGAGCATTAGAAAAATCCTTAGAAGGTTTAGTCAATCATGTAACAGACGCCCATTGGCGGGAAGTATTTTTGTTGACCATGGCCATGTTAAGAAGTGCGGACTCCCTAGTACAGTTAATGAAACAGAAAATTGACGCTTTGGTCGCTGAGGATCCATACCTGCAGGATTTTTTGCAGTGGGGGAGTCAAAAATCTCAACAAATTTCCGATCAAACCCAGCTTGTTACCAAAAGAGCATTTTATTTAGCCATGGCAAAAACTCCCCAGGCTAGGGCCC
>NZ_JADEWJ010000470.1:0-1060 GCF_015207725.1 Synechocystis sp. LEGE 06083 | reverse complement strand
GGTGTGCACTTGCCAGAGAATTTGAGTGGGGGTTTTACCCAAGCTGCGGGCCGCATCATCCAAAGTTGGTTTGATTTTGCCCAAACTACCTTCCAGGGAACCTATGGCCACCGCCAGAAAGCGCACAAGGTAGGCATAGACTAAAACCGCAATGGTGCCACTCAAGAGGAGACCAATGTTGACGCCCCAAATCCTTTCCCACCAGCCCGCTAGCCAATTGTCAAAGTTGCCCGCTGGAATCAGCACCCCCACCGCAATGACGGAACCAGGGATGGCGTAGCCCATGGAGGTAACTCTAACGGCAAAGGAGGTCAGGGGTTGACGACTCAATCGTTGGCCATAGACGAGGATTAAACCAATTACTAAGGCGATCGCCGCGGTGAGAAAGGAGAGAATTAAGCTGTGGGAAGCTAACTGGAAAAAGTTATTGTTCTTGACTTCCTGGGCATAGGAAACGGTGAGGTAGAGGAGATAACTGGCGGGCACCAAAAAACCGAGGAGGAAGGGAAAAAGACAGAAAGCTAAGGCTCCGATCGCCCTTAGGCCCCGGAGTTGGTAACGGGGTAAATTTTGTTGGGGACTGCTGGATTGATAAAACTTAGCCTGACGACGGGACCAACGCTCCAAAACCACCAAAAGGAAGACAAAAATCATTAAAAAGGCGGCTAGCTGAGTTGCCCCTTGTCTTTCCCCAAAGCCGAACCAAGTGGAATAAATGCCCGTGGTAAAGGTATTAACGCCAAAATATTGCACTGTGCCAAAATCATTCAAAGTCTCCATCATCACCAAAGCTAAACCAGCGGCGATCGCCGGCCGAGCTAAGGGTAAGGCAACCCGACTAAAACTTTGCCAGGGATTGCAACCTAAGGAACGGCTGGCTTCTAGGGTACAAATTCCCTGCTCCAAAAAGGCGAGGCGGGCCAAAAGATAAACATAGGGATAGGACACCAAGGCCAAAATGGCGATCGCCCCCCAAAGGGAACGGATATTGGGGAACCAATAGTCAAGAGCCGACTCCCAACCGAAAATGGCCCGCAGTAGGGTCTGTACAGGGCCGTAA
>NZ_JADEWJ010000469.1:0-1068 GCF_015207725.1 Synechocystis sp. LEGE 06083 | reverse complement strand
GGCACTGTCCTTTTAAGGAGTGAAGTGGCAAAAGCCTCTACAGGTAAGTATTTCTGCAATTTCGACAGGGCGGTCAATGAAGCCCATGGCCATAGCCGGAGTGGTATTTTTTCCCAGACTTCCATGAGGACGGAACCAGTTGTGTAGTAACCTCTGCACGTTAAGGGCTCTCTGCAATCCCTCTAGTTCCTTGGCATAGTGGTTTTGTCGCCGGCGGTAGGCGGTCCCCCGACGTCTCAGGGCGCTGTTTAATGCCTCTAAATGATTGGCATGTACTTCTGATGATGGACTAATTGCCGTAAACGGATGCTCTCGAAATACCCATTCGACCCTTGGTTTGCCCTGAGACCCCTTAATCTTCATCGCCACTTCTACCCCTTCACGCCATACCTTCTTGTAGGGGTAAGCATCTGTGGTCATCTTACCGGGCAAATAAATACTCGCTAATTTCCATAATTCCTTCCCATATCGTCTTTCACCATCGGTGAACCACCGCATCCACTGACTCGGTTCTCCCCACTCCCAAGCAGTCTTTACTCCCTGCTCGAACAACCTCCTATCCTTGATTCCGGCTTTGGCTTCTAACCAGTATCGACTTTCTCTCTCCATGAAACTAATTGTCCAACCTTCTGATTTTTCGGGGGGGAAGGTTTTCACCCACTCTGGTGTAGAGTTCATCTCCTTCTATCGTTATTTCCCCTCCCTCTGGGGCTTTAGGTGACCATTTTCCTAGCTGATTTGATAAGCGTTTTTCCCAGGTTGTAATACTGCTGGGCGATTTCCCTAGAACTCTGGCGGTGGCTCTGATTCCGAGTCCTTCCCCTCTTACCCTGAGCGCCATCTCTACCTGTGACCCTGGTGTTCTCAATCGAGCCATGGGGGTTCCACTACGCTCGTTGAATCGACGACCACATTCATTACACAAATAACTTTGCACTATCTGTCTCGTCTTCAGCTTCTTTCTTCCATTTTTCACTACCCGTTCACTTTCACAATAGATACAGTTCATTTTTTTCAACCTTATACTGCGTAACAATTCTAGCTCTCACTCCCTAAGCAGACAATGCC
>NZ_JADEWJ010000010.1:0-30042 GCF_015207725.1 Synechocystis sp. LEGE 06083 | reverse complement strand
GGGGGTAGCGGGTCAGGCGGCAAAAACCGGCAGCAATTCTTTCCGCTTGATTAAATCCCCGTTGGGCTTGTTTACGATTGTTGAGGGGAATGGGCACCACCTGGGGCGGTATTTTAAGTTTCGCCTGGGGTTGTTGTAACCACTGTTCCGCCAACTGTTCCCCCAACCAGAGACCGATGCCCGGCTGTTGCTCAAATTTCATCACCGTTAAAGCCCGCCGCAGTTGCCCTTCATACTGTCCCCAAACAAAGCGGGGAAAATTCCCCTGCCATTGCCGAAAGTTCCCAGGAAAGCGGTGGCTGAAAATTTGTCCGGTGCAATCTCGACAAAACTGATCTTGACTAGGTTTCTGACAAAGAGGGCAAGGAGTTTGAAAGAGCAGGGAATGAAGGGATTGCCACATGGAAGACAAACTCATGGGAAATTAACTCTGGTTAGCAGTATTCCCCCGTAACCGGGCCACCGTATCCGTCACAATGGCGATCGCCTGGTCAATTTCTGTCTGGGTGGTGAAGCGGCTTAAACCAAAGCGCAGACTGGCTTGGGCGCTGGTTTTGTCCCGACCCAGGGCGTACAAGACGTGGGAAGCTTCGGTGCGATAGGAAGAACAGGCGGAACCGGAAGATAGGGCCAATCGAGTTTGCAATGCGGTCAGCAACGCCTTGGGATCGACTCCGGTAACACTGACATTGAGGTTGCCCGGTAAGCGTTGTTCATAGTCCCCATTCAGCACTATTCCGCTAATTTTTGCCAGACCTTGCCAAAGTTGATCTCGCAATGCCCGCTGGCGATCGCCTTCTGAAACTAAGTTTTCCGCCGCTATGGCCAAAGCTTTGGCTAAACCGACAATTAAGGGCACCGGCAGAGTTCCTGAACGAAAATTCCCTTCCTGTCCTCCCCCCAGTAGTTGGGGCGCTAGCCTAACCCCGGGATTTTGACGGCGATATAGTCCCCCAATGCCTTTGGGGCCATGGATTTTGTGCCCAGTGAAAGACAGTAAATCAATGTTCAATTGCCCCACATCCAGGGGAATTTTGCCCAGGGCTTGGGCTCCATCACAGTGGAAAATGATCGATTTTTGCTGACACAGTCTGCCGATTTCCTCCAGGGGTTGCACCACGCCAATCTCATTGTTGGCCGCCATCACGGACACAAGGATGGTATCGGGACGCAGAGCCTTTGCCAACTCGGTTAAATCCACCAAACCATTAGGCTGTACTGGTAAATAGGTGACCTCAAACCCCAGGGATTCTAGATAACGACAGGGGGCTAACACGGCCTGATGTTCCGTGGCCAACGTCACCAAATGTTTACCCTGGGCAAAGTAGGCCTCTGCCACTCCCCGAATGGCCAAGTTATTGGCCTCCGTGGCCCCACTGGTGAAGATAATTTCCTCCGGCCGGGCCGCCATGGTATCGGCAATTTCCTGCCTAGCCTGTTTAATAGCCCCTTCGGCCTGCCAACCGTAAAAATGGGCGCTGCCGGCATTGCCATACTGCTCCATGAAATAGGGAAACATGGCTTCTAGCACCCTGGCATCAAGGGCTGTGGTGGCGTGGTTATCGAAGTAAAGGGGGCGTTCCATGGTGGTTTCCTGGGCTCATTGGTCCCGGCAGTTCCTAGCTCGCTGGCTAATTATGCTCAACTTTTGCGGGACTTAGATTTACAAGATAACGTTTTACTTTCCTTTCTCCGTCACCATTTGGCAAAGGCGATCGCCAATTAACTGACCGGCCAGTTGGTGTCCCTGGATATTCCAATGGCCTACCCCAGGAATGGTGTTATCAAAACCGTGCCAATAGCTCTGCTCAGCATCAGCCTTTTGTTGCATAGTTGCCGCCAGGGTCAACACCGCAAAATTTTCCTTTTGCCCCAATTGTGCCAACCGCTGGTCAGGGTAGAACAAATTCTCCGCCCCCAACTGTTTTAATTGTTCCCGCACTTGCCGATCGGGGTACACCTGGGGAGGATTACTAATCACCACTGCTAGAAAATCAGCCTTTTCTTCCCTACTTAGCTGACTAGTCGCCGTTATCAGGGATTCTGTCGCAGCCCAGGCTTGCTCCCAGGCGGGATCAGTGGGTTCTCGGTATAGATTAACTTCGAAATCCAGAGCAGGAATGATGTCAGTATTAGCCTGCTGTTGGGTGGTTAGAGTTCGTTGGGTGACCCATTGTCGTTTGGCTTCATTGAGCACCTGCAACAGTCGCACCCGATTGATCAAGCCGTAGAGCAATCTTCTTGGGGCACTGTCCCGCCGTTGGTAGGCCGTTGTTTCCCTAAAATCAAGCTTCATTTGCCATTTACCCTCCATCTCTTCCCAAAAAGGCGCGAGGCGATCGCCGGGGCTTAACTGTCGAGAATTGTTGACAATGTCATTGCCGGTGAAAATTTGTAGCAATACTAAATCTGGTTGGTATTCAATAGCATGGTGCCGGAGGGTTAAATATTCCTGGGCAGTGCCGTAGTCCCCCACGCCAAAATTAATTACCTCCACTGTTTTACCCGTTAAGCCAGCACAGGAGGCCAAATTTTTTTCTATGGCACTCCAATAGGTCTCATCTTCATTAACCTGAATTGCTTCGGAAAAGGAATCTCCCAACACCACAATGCGGTACGCATCCGCCGGTTTATCTTTTTCATAATGGCGATCGCGCAGGCCGTCGGCGTTGATTCTCACTAAACCATTGCCTTCATGGATCCAACGGGCGGTGAAATTGGGAATTAAGCTATGACCCCGTTGGGGATCTACTTGGTAAAAACTGGGATAGCTAACCCCGATCAGCCTCAGGGCCACTTCCGCCACCACCACCGCAAAACCTAAACTGCCCAGCACCAGTAGGGTATTAGCCAACCACTGTTTATTTTGAGGAGATTTTGCCATGGAGAATAAAACGATTGCGGAGAAATTCAGTTATTGAGGCATATACATCGACCTCAACTATATCTAAGCACCATCCGACCCTTGGGAAATCCCCAGTGAATCCTGGCAACCATGGGAAAATTTCCCCTCTCACTAATGGTCTCGTCTATTCCCAGCGAAAAAATTTTCCCCAGAGGTAGCAAATAAAAAATGCGATGTACCCTTAAGGAAATTAACCTTGCCCGACTGTGCAATCTAACGTAGCTATTATGACTAAGCGAACTTTTGGGGTAATTGGACTGGCAGTAATGGGGGAAAATCTCGCCCTCAACGTGGAAAGTCGAGGCTTTCCCATCGCCGTCTATAACCGTTCCCCCAACAAAACTGAAAAATTCATGGCCGAAAGGGCTGTGGACAAAGACATTAAAGCCGCCTACACCGTAGAAGAATTTGTCCAACTGTTAGAACGCCCCCGCAAAATCCTCGTAATGGTCAAAGCTGGGGGCCCCGTGGATGCGGTGATCGATGAGCTGAAACCCCTTTTAGAAGCAGGGGACATGATCATCGATGGCGGCAACTCCCTCTATGAAGATACGGAGCGTCGCACCAAGGATTTGGAAGCCACTGGCCTAGGCTTTGTTGGTATGGGGGTCAGTGGAGGGGAAGAAGGCGCATTGCTGGGCCCTAGCTTGATGCCCGGGGGCACCCCCACCGCCTATAAGGAATTGGAACCGATTCTGACTAAAATTGCCGCCCAAGTGGAAGATCCCGATAACCCGGCTTGTGTGACCTTCATTGGGCCTGGAGGGGCGGGGCATTACGTCAAAATGGTGCATAACGGCATTGAGTATGGCGATATGCAACTGATCGCCGAAGCCTACGACATTTTGAAAAATGGCTTGGGGCTAAGCAACGAAAAACTCCACGAAGTTTTTGGACAATGGAATCAAACTGACGAACTGAATTCTTTCCTGATTGAGATCAGCACCGACATTTTTGCTAAAAAAGATCCCGAAACCGGGGGACATTTAATTGACTACATCCTCGATGCGGCGGGGCAAAAGGGCACAGGACGCTGGACAGTGATGAGTGGCCTGGAGTTGGGGGTACCGATTCCCACTATTTACGCCGCCGTCAATGCTAGGGTAATGTCCTCTCTCAAAGAGGAACGGGTAGCTGCTTCGGGCCAACTGTCTGGCCCTGGTAAGACTTTTAGTGGTGACGTGGAAGCCTGGATTCCCAAGGTGCGGGATGCTCTCTACTGCTCGAAAATGTGTTCCTATGCCCAGGGCATGGCCTTAATCGCCAAAGCTTCCCAGGAATTTGGTTATGACGTTAACCTGCCGGAAATTGCCCGCATTTGGAAAGGGGGTTGCATTATTCGAGCTGGCTTTTTGGACAAGATCAAGAAAGCTTTTAAGGATAATCCCCAGTTACCTAATCTGCTCCTGGCTCCAGAATTCAAGCAAAGTATTTTGGATCGCCAGGGGCCATGGCGGGAGGTGTTAATCCTGGCTAACGAAATGGGCATTGCGGTGCCGGCTTTCAGTTCCTCGTTGGATTACTTTGACAGTTATCGGCGGGCAGTGCTTCCCCAAAACCTAACCCAAGCGCAACGGGATTACTTTGGGGCCCACACCTATGAACGCACTGATAAGCCCAGGGGAGAATTTTTCCACACGGAATGGCTTGATTAGTTTCTTTGTGTTACTGATGATCACCCCCCAACCCTGGGGGGAAAAAGTTGATGCCAGCAATTCCAGCAATTACCAAGGGGCAAGCTCTGCCCTAAGCTGCTAAGGGAGCATCATTTTCTCCATGGGCTACTTGTTGGTAGTAATCCACTAACTGGCTTGTGGCCGCTGCCCAACCCCATCGTTCCGCTTCTTGCCGGGCATTTTGTCGTAACAGTTCTCGATCGCCAGGGGCGGACATTAACCGTTGGGTAGCCTGCACCACTCCCCCTGCCACACTGGGATCAAAGAGATAACCATTTTCACCATCGGTGACAATATCCAAAATCCCCCCGGAGGCCGCCGCCACCACAGGACAGCCCGCCGCCATGGCTTCCAAGAGCACTAGTCCTAGGGTTTCAGTGCGGGAAGGAAAAATAAACGCATCGGCGGAAGCAAAGGCCGCCGCCAACTCTAATCCCTGCATATAACCCGCAAAATAGGTATTCGTACCAGCAAAATGGGCTTCTAAATTTTTCCGATTCGGCCCATCCCCGACGATCGCCAGCCTGGCCTGGGGAATAGCTTCGAGCACAGGCTTAATTTCATCGATTTGTTTTTCCGCCGAAACCCGGCCCACATATAAAAATAAGGGGGCATCGGGGTGACCCTGGGACAATTTTTGCCGCATTTGGGCCGACTTTAGGTGGGGCTGAAACAGTTCCGTATCTACCCCCCGTTGCCATAGATCCACCCGTTCAATGCCGTGGTTAACCAATTCCTGCACCATGGCGGAGGAAGTGCAAAGATTTAATTCCGCTTGGTTATGGGCCAGTTTTAACAGCTCCCACAGCACCCCCTCCAGGGCCCCCAGACCATAATGTTGCAAATATTGGGGTAAATGGGTGTGATAGGAAGCCACCAGGGGAATATGCAAATGCTTAGCGTAATAGATGCCCCCCAAACCCAATACCGCCGGATTGACCACATGAATCAGGTCCGGTTTGAATTTCAGCAGGGCCTGTTTAATTTGGGGCGACGGAAAAGCTAGCTTCAGTTCTGGGTAAAGGGGTAAAGGCATGCCCTTCACTCCCTGGATTTTTGCCCCCTTATATTCCTTGAGCCCCCCCTCCGGACAGAAGACCAACACCTGATGGCCTTGGCGCTGCAGATTTTCCACTGTGTGCTTCAGACGGGTGACAATTCCATCAATTTTGGGCAAAAAGGTTTCCGTAAACAGGGCAACACGCATGGCTAGATGGGGGGATAAATCAAGTCGACAAAATTCAACAAAACAACAAGCACGATCCAGATTCTGGCGATCGCCCTGTACAACAAAACTTCACAATCTGGCGGCGGGCCAACCTACAATACTATATCGGCAAAACTTCCCCTTGCTCCCGCCAATAAAAGGCTAAATTGCTCAAACCATATTTTTTCTGGCGCACCAATTCCAATCCAGCAATCTGCTCCGGTGGTTGCCAATGGCGTCGGTCATATTCCACCGCTATTTCTCCAGCAGGGGTGAGGAGCTGCAACTCTCCCACTAGGGTTAAAACGGGGTTGTACAGGCCACTGGCATAGGGGGGATCAAGGTAAATGCGGTCAAAGGTTTGTCCTTTCAAGGTTGGGAGCAATTTCAGCACATCCCCCCGCAAAACTGACCATTGTTGCCCAGGCTGCGCCAATTTTTGCCAATTTTCTTTGATGATGGTGCATACTTTAGCGGACTGCTCGATCGCCACCACTTTATCTGCGCCCCGACAGAGGGCCTCCGCCCCCAGGGTGCCATTGCCCGCACAGAGGTCCAACCAGTGACAGTACTGAATTTCTCCCCGCCAAATATTGAACAATGCCAGACGGACTTTGCCCGTGGTGGGTCTAGTCTGTTGCCCCGGTAGGGTTTTCAATAGGCGATTGCCGTAAATACGCATAGCACCAAACAAAAATTGATCCTCCTACCGCTGACTGCTCAGGCAAACTCAGAAGGAATTCTTCAAATTCTCACATCGGGGCAAGAAAGGAAAGGGGGCAGAAACTAATCCTCTGACTAGGGGCGATCGCCAAACTGGCCCCAAAATATTAAGAATTGTTGCTGTTTCTTGTTTCATCTGTTAACGTGTGCTTCAGAGAGTGCATTTAACCACGCTGAAACAATTTTAGGAGGCGTTTACCATGCTCCCCATGCATCAGTGCCAGTCAAGCCACCACACCCTAGACTGAAGAACTATCCGAGGCGATGGTTCGGGTCTGGGTCAACAGTTATGCCCGCCATTGTCTGGAGCACCGTTTGTCTCCACCCAACTCGTTAATTTTCCAATTTTCTCCATCGCGTTTAGATTGAACTATGGCCATCGTTTCTAGGTAGGCCTGGTTCCTGGCATTGCCTTGGTTCATTCCCCGCTAGCACCTGGAATGGCAGTTCAGTGCTCCGCCTTGGGATTAGCGAGAACCCATTTTTCCAATTTCCAATACCGTACTTAAACCCAAAATCTTTCCCTGTCGGCATTCGTTCCGTATCTATCCACAGGGGGGATACGCCTCATATTCCATAGGAGGTAAGCAATGAATTTACTCAACAAAACCGCTTTAGTGACCGGATCTTCCCGGGGCATCGGCCGGGCGATCGCCGAAGAATTGACCAAACAAGGTCTAGGAAAAATTATCCTTGTGGCCCGCAACCACACCAGTTTGCAAACATTGGCTGACGAGCTCGAACAACGACATCCTGGATTACAGGCCATTGCCTTGCCCCTGGACCTAACCCAACCCGTGGCCGTTAATACGGCGATCGCCAGAACTTGGCGGGATCATGGCCCCATTCATTTATTGGTCAACTGTGCCGGGGTAGCCTATCAAAATCCCTTTCTCCATAGCCGCTTCCCCGACGTTTACCAAGAAATTTCCCTCAACTTAATGGGGCTATATTGCATCACCCGTTGCGTTGCCCGGCGCATGGTTTCCCAAAAAGAAGGCACCATTGTCAACGTTTCTAGTTTGATGGGCAAAGTGGCGGCCCCCACCATGGCCACCTATTCCGCCACTAAGTTTGCCATTCTGGGCTTTAGCCAAGCTCTGCGGGGGGAATTGGCCCGCCATAACATCGCTGTGGTTACCCTGTTACCTACCCTCACCGATACGGATATGGCCAAGGGTCTGCAAAAATTCCGCTGGGTCAGAGCCATGACCGCTGGCCGGGTAGCCCAATCCTTGGTCAAAGGTTTAAAACAAAACCGCAGTGAAATCTTGGTGGGTTGGCAGAGCCATCTGGCGGTGTGGTGTCAACGCTTTGCCCCTCGATTATTGGAGCGGGTACTGTTGCTGGCTACCCCCCAATCGGTTTGATCCCCTCCCAGGGATAGACTCTCTACCTGGGAACCTAGGACTCCATGGCGAAGTTTGCCTTTTCCCCATCAACTCGCCAAATTGCCGGTAAGTTTGGGGGATGGGCAAAATCATTCTCCGTCATGGGGCACTAGGCGATTAGTTACAAGGACGACTCAACGGCCATACTGATCGCCATCGGGAATCCACCTCAGCAGTCCAAACCTAATCCTTCTTTGAGGAAGTTTGGATCAATTCAATTTTGTAGCCGTCGGGATCTTCCACAAAGGCGATGACGGTGGTGCCGTGCTTCATCGGACCCGGTTCCCGCACTACTTTGCCCCCCTTAGTTCTGATTTTGTCGCAAGTGCCATAGATGTCTTCCACCCCCAGGGCAATATGACCAAAACCATTACCCAAATCGTATTTATCGGTGCCCCAGTTATGGGTTAACTCAATCACCGCATTATCCGATTCCTTGCCATAACCCACAAAGGCGAGGGTAAATTCCCCACTGGGATAGTCTTTTTTACGCAGTAAATTCATTCCCAAAATGTCACAGTAAAATTGCAGGGATTTGTCTAAATCGCCCACCCGAATCATGGTGTGTAGTAAGAACATAAGTTTTTAATAAGCTAAGTTTGGCCAACAGGCAGATCCTAACAAAATCTTGGCGATCGCCTTTGGATTTGGTCTCTCCAGTTTTTGGTGGTGGTGAACCGTTGTCACAGCTCCTAAAAAGGATTGCCAATGAGGGAAAAGCTGGCCCAATAGTAGGGATGGGATAATTCAGGATTGCCCACGGTTAAAAAATCATCCTCCACGGCGATCGCCCCCCGGGACACCTGTAATTCCCCCCCCTGGAGGGCAATTTCCCCGTTAATCATCTTAATTTGGGCTTCTTGCAGAGCTTTGGCTTTGAAAGAATTGGCCTTTAACTGCCAGTAAAATTCACTCATTAAAGCCATGGTGCCCAGGTCACTCACCCGCCATAAACTACCCAGGGCTGATTTCACCCCCGATTGCAGAGCTAAGCCCACAAAGCCCAATTCCGCTTGGGGATTACCCAGGGCGGTGGTGCAGGCACTGAGCACCAAAAGATCAACGGGGGGATCCTGCCATTGTAAATTCCTAATTTCCTTGAGGTTCAAACGACTATTGACAAATTGAATGTAGGAGTCGGCGGGAGAACCGGTATTAAATTCTGCGTGGGTGGCCAGATGCACCAAGGCAAAGGGCTGTTGTTGGCGGGCCGCTTGCAAATTTTTTACGGTGAATTGTTGGTTTAGTATGGCAACCCCAGGCCAGGGTTGGGGGGTGATGTTAGCAATCTCCAAAGCTACTCCCGGTAACGGTTCAGCGTCACTAAATTCGGAAGATCCCATGGCGAGAATCTCTGCCTGGCTGAGGTCGGTGGGGCCCCACTCGGTCAGGTTAAAGCCGGGAATGCGGGTGATGGCATATTTTTCGGCTAAAAACTGTTCTCCATCGTAGAGGGCGGCAAAGGGCAGAGAGCGCAGTTTCGGGCCGACGCAAAAAATTAGGGTGTCAATGCCATGGGCTTTCAATTCATCCGCCAGGGGAGCAATCAACCAGTCATATAACTTTTTGCCGGTGGCCCGATAATTTTGGTTGCGGGGATCACTCACTTGCAGAGAAAACAGTTGCACGGTGGCCAACAGATTTTGTTCTGCCGTGTTCAACACCTTCACCCCCACCGGTGGGCGATCGCCAGTTAATAAACAAATGGAAACCCCTTTTTCTTGGGGATTAATCCAAAAAATGGCCGCTTTTTGGCCAGTTTGTTGCTGGAGGGCAGCTAATTTTTCCCCAATTTCCTTGGTGGTTAGACCCAGGCTGGAGAAATCTTCCTGAAAATAATCTTCGTAAATACCAGCCCATTTACTTTCTAGATCGGTAGTTAGCTCATTAACCTGTTGGATATTCAGGGCATTACTAGGTTGCAAACTGACTACAATCGGGGACGAAAAGTTTACCTGAGCCTTTACCCAGGGGACAAATCCCAGGAGGAGAAATAGGCCCAGGAGCATTCCGGCGGCGAACCGGCCCCATGGGCCAAAGGGAAATGGGAATTTCTTGAATTTACTCACAACATTTCCTCAACTTTAGTAACAATGGCTTGGTGTAGTTGCTCCACCGACAAGCTAGCATCCAGACGACAGCATTGACCGGGGTAATGGGCAAAAATCCTCTCGTAATTTTGATGCACACTGGTGAGCTTTTCTCGCTGTTCGTAGCATTCCCTGGGGGATTGATCCTTCTGTTGCTGGCGATCGCCAAGGCGTTGTAGGGCCAAATCCACAGAGAGGTCTAGGTAAATTACACAGTCGGGGTGGGGAAAGGATTGATTTAAGCGTTGGACAAATTCCCAGTCTGCCTCGGTGTGGCAATTATAGGCGAAGGAAGAAAAGTAGTAGCGGGTGGTAATTACATGGCATTGCCGGGCCAATTGTGACTCCACTCCGTCCCCTGGATTGTAAAGATGATAATGGCGATCGGCGGCGAACAAATACCCCATTTGAGCTTCAAATTGTTGGGCATCATTGTAGGCAAACAAATCTCCTTGTAAAGCTTGACGAATTAAGCGACCGACAGGGCCGCTGGTTGGTTCGGGGCTAAGCACAGCCGCCATGCCTTGGCGTTGGAAATGGGCCCACAGAAGATCGCCTTGGGTTGTTTTCCCTGATCCGTCAATGCCTTCGAGCACAATAAATAATGCCGCCATAACCTTTGCCAATCTTCCCCGCTAAAGTGTTTCCATTCTTTCCAAGTGGGCTTTGATTTCCCTTGGCGATCGCCAGACTGGGCGCAGTAGATTCTGACTATACAGGGATAATTGGTCGCCGTTATGGGGGGAATCCGGCTGGCTAGCATTGCCATAGACCAAAATGCTCTGGCCCCTAGGGCGATCGGCAAATTCCACTAGGCTGAGGTAACTGTCCCCGGCCAAGGCCTGGAATCGTTGGTTGGCAATGGTGCCCAGGGTCAACACCCGAAAACTTCCTAGGTTACTGGGAGCCCCATTGGCCGGGGAGGTAAAATTCCCTGCTTGCATCTGCACTACTTCTCCCCAACTAACCGCCAGGTCATCGTAGAGAAACTTCACCTGGGCCGCCACCCCTTCTAGCACCGCCATGAACTTATTAATGTCCGCCATGCCGCTGGGGGTATGAAGGGGATCGCTTGGGTCCCAGGTTCCCCCCAGTACTTTATCGGCCCCAATGGTCAGGGCCCAGAGCATAAACAATACCGCCCCCCGACTATCGGGATTAGCCTGTTTGTCCCAAGCCTGGAGTACCTCCGCCGCTTCAATGCCAATGGGATTAGCCAAGGCTTTGGCCGCCGACACCAACAAAGGCACAATGCGATCGCCCAATTCCATCTGACTGTTGAGGGCCTTTTGCTTAAATTGCTCAAAGGTCAAGGGCGGCGTATTTTCTAGTAGTTTAATGGAGCGTTGGGTCCGCAACAAAGCTGGGGCAAAACTCAAGTCCGGCGCGGCCAGATTAGGGGGATAATTCGCTGCCTCTAGCTCCGGGGGAAACGTGCTGGTCCAGGGGGGATCGTTACTATTTTGCAGCCAACCACTGTTGGGGTTAGTCAGCTTGGGCAATTGTTCATAGCTGTAGTAATCAGAGTTTAAATCGGTACTGCTGTTAATCGGTTGCAGACGGTCCCAATCTTGCCAACTGCCTTCCCTGATGGGAGTCAACGTATTGTAAAGATAAAAAATATTACCCTGGCGATCGCCATAGAGCACATTGAACATGGGAATTTGCTGCTGTCGCCAGGCCCCTTCGAACTGCTCCAGGTTTTGGGCTTTACCCATGCGCAAAAATTGGCTGATGGCACCACTGCGCTCCAAACCGGGAATTTGTAGGGTGTAGGCCTTGCCTCCCCGTTGGGCCACCACCATACCCGCCGCACTGCCTAGGGTTTCCCATTGCAGAGTTTGGTAACTACCATTGCCCTGGAGAATATTGATTTGGTGACTATGGCGATCAAATGATTTAACTTCCCCGTCCCATTCATAGCCCCCTTCTGTCAAAGTGAGGGCATATTTGCCGACGTTATGGGGATAATTGACTGTCAAGCTCCAGCCCAGATTATTGTTAAAACCCATGGCCGGCACAGGGGTTCCCACAAAGGCTGCCCCGGTTAAATCCAGACCAGGGGCCACCAATTGAGCTTCCGTGAGACGGAACTGCCCCCCCCAAGGTAAGTGGGGATTAATCAGTAATAAGCCATGGCCTGATTCACTTTGCTTCGGGGCGATCGCCCAGGCATTGGAAGCAATGGGCACATTCTCGGCGGGTATTTGGTTCGCAAGACTAGCAATGGCTTGGGGGCTAGTAACAAATTCAAACAGCAATAATCTCTGCACATGGGCCACCACATCCTGGGCGGTAATGGGCAGTACTTGGCGTAAACTAGGCTGACTGAAATCGGGATGTTGTTGAAAATAGTTATTAATACCCTGGGCAAAACTTTCCAGGTCACGGCGCATGGCCGGGGTTTGGGCATTTAACCACACTGCCGATCGCCGGGGAATGTTCATCGTGTGCACATACTGGTCATTATCCAGGTAATCGATGCCCCAATATTCCGCCCCTTTGCCCCTCGCTTCGCCGTACAGGGTGAGGAGTAAATCCCCGTGGCCCTGGGCCTGGGCCCAACCGAAAGCTTCCATTAACTTGGTTTCATTGGGGGCAAAAATATGGGGTACTCCCCAGCTATCCCAAAAAATTTCTGTTTTGTTATTGGCCCAGACCGGGTTACCAATGCCCAATCCCAGCGCCAGCACAAATAGCAACACCAGTCCTACGCCCCGCCGTAATGTACCCCTTAATTGCACCAGCATTCGTCCTGAAAATCTCCGTTGGCGGTTCAATTCTAAACGAAACTAGAATAGGGGTTTAATAATTTTGATCAGAGTTTGGGCGGTTTGTTGATATTCTTCCTGGTCAAACATTTGGCTGGCCAGGGCGTTGAGCTTAATTTCCACCTCGTTGGGTCGTCTACGACTCAGGATAAGTTGCTCCACGAGGTCGTCTAGGGCATAACTACGCACCAAACTCCAGTCTGGGTTATGTTCGTCCCAACTTTGAAACAGCACCGAAAACAGCAAAACTTTTGCCCGTAAGGGATTGGTATATTGCATAATCTCCGAGCGGATCTCAAACAGGTCGTATTCCTTCTTTTCAGTTTGGACTTGTTGGAGGGGAGTACCCGGGGGAGAAGGCACCACAGCCCCCAACACCGTTAGAATTGGTTCACTTTGACGGGGCTTAGGGGGGGGAGCCGGTATGGGCAAAGCGTCAAAATCGACGATGGATGTTGCTTGAGCCTTATTTGCCGATACGCCAGGGGAAGGGGCCATGGTCAAATTGGTTTGGGGTTCATTCTCTAGCACGGGAGCGTGGCCAACTTGGTGGGACTCTCCATCGTAAAGAACCTGCATTTGTTCGAGGATCAACTTGGCGATCGCCAGATAGAAAGTGGATTTGTTGATATTGTTGACAATTTGGCTAAAGCCTTCCTTTAACTGACTAGGGGTGGGGTAACGTTGCCGTAACTCCAACAATAAATTGGCTAGCCCCACCTCTTCGATGGCCTGGAGATTGTTTTCCCAATAACCCCGGGCCACAGCAAAAACTAACTTTTGAATGCGGACCTGTTCTCGGTGCTGAACCAGAATGTGGGCTATCTGGGTGGCCTGATATTGGGGGTCCACCACCCGATGCACCGGAGTTGGGGATTGATTTGCAGGGGACACTGCGGCGATCGCTCCTTCTTCACCCTTGGCAGCCTCTGGAATGGCCGTTTCCCCATAGGCTGTATAAATTGGCCCCAACTGATCCAGTATGGTTTTGGCCACCGCCGCATAAGCCTTGGGACGGTTGAGGGTTTTCACTAGCTTATAAAGGGAAAAAGTAAACTGCTCAATCGTCGGTTTCTGTACTACCAACTCTGCCAATAGGGCATCCAAACCATTAGTGTCGAGCACATTGGGATCGTTTTCCCAGTATTTTTTCGACAAACAAAACAGTAACTTCTTGATCCTTTGCCCCTCATCCTGTTCTTCAAGATAGTGGGCTACATCAGCCAGAGCACTAGGGGGAATAGACATGGGAGCAAAAAACAACCAAAAAAACCGGCTTAATTAATTATGACAATGGAACCCGCCCATACCCAAGCTTAACGGAATATGGTCAGAAAAAAAGTAGCCGTCCTGCAATCAAGACAGCTACCGAAAGAGGCTTGGGAACGCACCGAAAATCCTAATCGTTTTGCAGAAACAAAGGAATGCAGTTTAGTGGACGACTAGCTTCACATTGGCATTTTGTAAGCCCCGTTGTTTTACCTCAGTTAAGGTTTGGTTAACGGCGTACTTTTGGTTGATGGAATTGATCAACTCAGTCTGATTATGTTTTTTGGCCACACCCCAAAGATCAGCGATCAAGTCGAAGGAACCATCACTGTTGCGGGACCAACCTAAATCGTAATCACCATCTAAAACGGCCACAATGTCAGCCCGGATGCGTTGGCCGTTGTAGCCCCGCACATCAGCTTCGGTCTTGGTGGTGATACCGAGGTCATTAAGGGAAGATGTTAAAACTTCAGCGTTCGTGATCTTAGTACGGAGAGTGCTGAAATGAGACATGGTGGATTTCCTCCAGAGAAAAAAGTCAACAACAACAATCGAGAAGTGGGAAATGCCGCCATAAAAACGGCTTATCTTAAACTACTAACCCTTGGGTTAGTCTTTGCTCCTGCAACAAACAGGAGAAAGCTTGTTAGAACTCCAGTCGCTGATATTCAGCCACGGAAGCGGAGGCAGGCCGGGCCCTTTGTCGGGCCCAATCTCGAAGCGCGGTGACCTGCTCTACCATGGTGCGCGACAGGGGCAACGTCGATTTGATCGCTGCAATAATGTCGAGCTGGTTAAATTCTCTTTCTTGGGCAAAGGCTTCGTACATGGCAGCTACGATCGCCTGCTCAATTTCGGCTCCGGAAAAACCGTCGGAGGTGCCGGCCAATTCCCCCAGATCAAAACGGGAGGTATCTTTACGCCGTTTATGGAGGTGGATACGGAAAATGGCTTCCCGTTCTTCCGCAGAAGGTAGGTCAACGAAAAAGATCTCGTCAAAGCGCCCTTTGCGGAGAAATTCCCCCGGCAGGCGATCAACCCGGTTAGCCGTAGCCATTACAAATACCGGCGAGGTCTTTTCTTGCATCCAGGTGAGGAAACTACCAAAGATCCGACTGGACGTACCCCCGTCAGAGTCTCCAGAACCGGCTCCCCCAGCAAAGGCTTTGTCCAATTCATCAATGAACAAAATAGCTGGAGAAATGGACTCGGCGGTTTTCAGGGCATTGCGGAGATTAGCCTCCGATCGCCCCACCATGGAACCGTCATAGACGCGACCCATATCCAAGCGCAGCAGGGGCAAACCCCAGAGCCGGGAGGTGGTTTTGGCAATGAGGGACTTACCACAACCGGGTACCCCCAGAATTAGCATGCCCTTGGGTTGGGGCAAACCGTATTCCCGAGCCCGCTCGGTAAAGGCGTCGGAGCGCTGGGTCAACCATCTTTTCAGTTCCTCCAGTCCCCCCACGGCCCGGATGGTTTCATCCTCCTCAATGTAATCAAGGATGCCGTTGCGACGGATTAACTGTTTTTTCTCGGAGAGAACAATTTCTACCTCCCCTTCGGTTAACTGTCCAGCTTTGACGTAGGCTTTGCGATAGACCTTTTCCGCCTCATCCTTGGTCAATCCCAGGGCTGCCTTCAGCAGTTTTTCCCGGGAATCTTCCCCCAAGGCATGGCGAGATTTACCCAACTGTTGCCCCAGCACCCCATCGAGGGTAGCCAAATCGGGCAGGGCAAAATCCAACACCACCACGTCCTTTTCCAGTTCAATCGGAGTTTCCTGATAGGGGGACATGAGCACGATCGCCTTTTCTGTGCCCTTAAAGCTGGCGATCGCCTCCCGGAGCCACCGGGTCACCGCCGGGGAAGAAATGAAAGGATGGAGGTCTTTGAAAATGAAAATGCCCGGTTCCTGGCGCACCACCCACTCAATGGCCGCCTCGGGGGAGATGGTATTGTGGTGGGTTTTCTGTTGGGTGGCACCGTATTCCCGGAAGCCATGGGTCACAGTCCAAACAAACAACCGTTGATGCTGGGTGACCTCCTGAACGATGCGGTACACCGCTTGCTCAGCCCGCTCTTCCTCGGAAGTAACGAGATAAATCAGGGGGTATTGAGCTTTCAGGAGTACACTCAGCTCTTCTTGCATGGGTTCGACCAAAAATTGAGGGAAGGAATGAACAGGAAATCAATGCGAATGATTTTGCTTAGAGATAACCAAAGACTGGTTAACTCAGCAGGGAATCAACATTTTTTCCCCATCGACATCGGCAGTCACCGGAGCATCCTCCACCAGAGGGAGGGAAGACTCTTCGTTATCGTTCAGGACACTGGGCTGATCCTTCAAGGACATCATCTGACCGTCCCGCATCACCATAGCGGCGTCGCATTCGGGGCAGATATGCACCTGATGGGTTCTGCCATAGGTTGACTTTTCTTCGGCTTCGACCTTGTCCGGGTGCTTGAGGTAAAAATCAATGGCCCGTTCTACGATCGCCGACATAGATTCAGCGTCAATGGCTGAGCGAATTCGGAGTTGCCGATGGATGCCCGGCGGCATATAAAGTGTGACCTTTTGCTTGTCCTGCATATCACTAATGATTAGGTTACCCATCGGGTATAGTACCCCAATTTAATCACGCGCCACTATCCTGTCAAGCCACTAAGCCACTATGACTGCATTTTTGTAATATTTCGTTACAAAGACTAAATTGCTAAGGAAACTGTCGCTTCAATTACAATCTCTGCCCCCGTTTCCTTCCAAGCTGAATAATGGGACCGTGGCCAAGGGTTAGCGGCTGTAGTTTACAAAAGACCTCCACCCCTAAATAGCCGATAAATAGCCAAAAACTAATTAGCAATGGCACTATGGCCCAAGCCCAGACCACCATCGATGGGGAACCATGCAACTTCAGAGCTACGACCCAGGCAATTTTTACGACGAACTTTTTTCCGCCCCGGGGCAGCCCCGACCCCAAGCAGCTCCCCTGATCGATTGGATGGGGCAGTTATCGCCGGAAATTCTCAGGCAACACCATGAAACGGCCCAAATTGCTCTCTTTAACCTTGGGGTCACTTTCCGGGTTTACAACGACGACCAGGGGGTGGAGCGTATTTTCCCGGTGGATATTATTCCCCGCATCATTGCTGAAGCGGAATGGCGATCGCTAGAAAAGGGATTGAAACAACGCATCAAAGCCCTGAATTGTTTTTTGACCGATATTTACGGCCCCCAACACATTGTTAAAGACGGCATTATGCCCCTGGACATTGTGGAATCCGCCAGTGGATTCCTTAAGCCCTGCATCGGCATCAAGCCCCCCGCCGGAGTTTGGTGTCATATCACCGGCACTGATTTGGTTCGGGATGGCAAGGGTCAATGGTTTGTGCTGGAAGACAATCTGCGGGTACCCTCCGGTATTTCCTACGTTTTGGAAAATCGGCGAGTAATGAAAAGTACTTTCCCTGACATGTTCCAAACCATTCCCATCCAACCGGTGGACAGTTACCCTAGTCAACTTTTGGAAACTCTGCTTAACCTGGCCCCGCCCCATTTGGCAGCCCCGGTGGTGGTGGTGTTAACCCCGGGTATTAATAATTCCGCTTACTTTGAGCATTCTTTCCTGGCCCAACAGATGGGGGTGGAATTGGTGGAAGGACGGGATTTAGTGGTGGCCGACGGCTATCTACAAATGCGTACCACTAAAGGTTTACAGCGGGTGGATGTGGTTTATCGTCGCCTGGATGACGATTTCATTGACCCAGAAGTATTCCGTCCCGATTCCCTTTTGGGGGTAGCGGGCTTAATGGAAGTGTATCGCCAAGGACGGGTAGCCCTGGCCAATGCGCCCGGCACAGGGGTAGCGGACGACAAGGTCATCTATGCCTATGTGCCGGAGATGATCAATTACTACCTCAAAGAAGAACCTCTTTTGGCCAACGTCCCCACCTACCTCTGCTGGCGAGAAGAGGATAGAAATTATGTGCTAGACCATCTGGCGGAATTGGTGGTCAAATCCGCTAACGAAGCCGGGGGCTACGGTATGTTGATGGGCCCCAGTGCCAGCCCCCAGGAAAGGGAGCAGTTTGCCGAACGCATCCGCCATAATCCCCGTAACTACATTGCCCAGCCGGTGCTTAATCTCTCCCGGGTGCCCACTTTGATTGGTGATCAGGTAGAAGGTCGCCATGTGGATCTCCGTCCCTACATTCTCAACCGAGGCGATGAAATTTACGTCCATCCCGGTGGTTTGACTAGGGTAGCTCTGCGGAAGGGATCTTTGGTGGTCAACTCTTCCCAAGGGGGAGGTAGTAAGGATACTTGGGTGCTGCAAGGTTCCGGAGAGTAATGGCTTTTCTTACCTTGACAACCGGGCGATCGCCAAAGCACCGGCAACGATCTTGGTAGAATGGCAAATGTGTCTTGGATTACCGTTGCGATCGCCACTGTCCCCGAACAAATATGTCTCTATTTGATTGGTTTGCCAACCGTGAAAAAGCTGAGCCCCCCATGCTCCAGCCCCAATCCCCCCAGGAAAGGGAGGTGGCCGATGGGCTATGGACTAAATGCCCGGCCTGCGGTGTGTTGACCTATACCAAAGATTTGCAAGGCAATTGGCTGGTGTGTGCCGAATGTGGACACCATCTCCGGGTGGACAGTGATGAGCGGATTCGCCAGTTGATTGATGCTAAGACTTGGCAACCCATCAATGAACATTTGCAACCCACCGATCCCCTCAAATTTAAAGACCGCAAATCCTATAAAGACCGTATCCGCGATACCCAAAAAGCAACGGAATTGACCGACGCAGTGCAAACTGGCCACGGTCGCCTCGACGGTCTGCCGATCGCCCTGGGGGTAATGGATTTCCGCTTTATGGGGGGTAGTATGGGCTCCGTGGTGGGGGAAAAACTCTGCCGCCTGATTGAGTATGCCACCCTGGAAAGACTGCCGGTGATCATCATCTGTGCCTCCGGTGGGGCGAGAATGCAGGAAGGCATGTTGAGCCTCATGCAAATGGCCAAGATTTCTGGAGCATTGCAAAAACATCAGGAGCAAAGGTTACTTTATATCCCCGTGCTCACCCATCCCACCACCGGCGGGGTAACTGCAAGTTTCGCTATGTTGGGGGATTTGATTTTGGCAGAACCCAAGGCCACCATTGGTTTTGCCGGGCGACGGGTCATTGAGCAAACATTGCGAGAAAAGTTACCCGACGATTTTCAAACTTCTGAATACTTAATGCACCACGGTTTTGTCGATGCCATTGTGCCCCGACCCCAACTGAAAAGAACCTTGGCTCAGTTGATTAGCCTCCATCAACCCTTTTATCCGATTTTGCCCCCCCTCAATGCTGACCCCAAACAAGTTAACCCGGAGTTGGTACTCAGCCATACGGCCCTGGCGGTGGACAATCAAATTTCCGTCAATCAAGATAGTTAAGTAATCATTAGTGACGGTGATTCAGTTTGGCAAAAGGACTAGAATTCAATGGGTTCCCATTCGCTACCCTTGATGGCAAAATGCTGCTCCGGACTAGGCAACTGCTAGAACATGGAAATAATTACGTTGGCGATCGGTGGGGCAATTGGTTTTGGCATCGGGGCGATCGAACGGTTTCGGCTCAATAAAAAAATTAAAAAATTACTCACCGGACTACCGGATACCGAGGAGGTTTCCCATTCCCTGTCCCTTGTTTCCTTGGTGCGGCGAGAAATCAATCATTTAAATGATCTCTGTGCAGAATATTTAGACACCATTGCCCATTGGCGGGGAGTGATGTCCCTTTCTCCCCTCGGTTATTTGTTAATTGATCAGGAAAATAACTTGGAATGGTGTAATCCTGCGGCCGAGAGTTTACTACATATTCGCCATTGGCAACCGGGGGAACGCAGACTCTTTTTGGAGTTTATTCGCTCCTATGAGTTAGACCAATTAATTGAGCGTACCCGCCAAACCCAGACAAGCCAAACTCGGGAATGGTCATTTTTCCCGCCCCTTACCGCCGCCATGGAAAGTCGGGAAAATAGCCGTCCCCTAACGCCAGAATCAATTTTTCTCAGGGGGTCGGGGTTTCCCCTCAAAGAAGGCAAAGTGGCCGTATTTGTGGAAAATCGCCAAACCTTGGCGGCCCTGCGCCAGGGTAGGGACCAAGCTTTTTCCGATCTGGCCCATGAGCTAAGAACTCCGTTAACAGCGGTGGCTTTAATTGCAGAACGTTTACAAACCCGATTACCTGCCGAAGATGGGGCTTGGTCAGAACGGTTACTGAAGGAAATTTCTCGCTTGCAAAATTTGGTGGAAAGTTGGCTCCATTTGACCCAAATTACCGCTAATCCCAATCTCTATCTGGAACCGGAACCAACCAATTTACGCCATTTGCTTTCCCTGACTTGGGAGCGTTTAACCCCGATCGCCGTGGTGAAAAATATCACCCTGGATTATCAAGGGCCGCCGGAGTTGAACCTAGAAGGGGACGGCGATCGCCTTATGCAGGTCTTGATGAACATTTTGGATAACACCCTCAAACATAGTCCACCGGAGGGAGTAATTTTTGTCCACGGGAGCCTGGGGGAACAGGGCATTACCATGACAATCCGGGACCAGGGTTTAGGTTTTCAACCGAGGGATTTGCCCTATATTTTTGAACGGCTTTATCGGGGGGATAGTTCCCGAGCCCGCCTACATCCCGAAAGTCAACGCCATGGCAGTGGTCTAGGTTTGGCGATCGCTAAGGAAATTGTGCTGGCCCACGGAGGAAATTTAACAGCGGCTAATTATGAAACTGGCGGAGCAATGTTCACCATTAAATTGCCCTATCAACTCAATATGGATGAAAATTCCTAGGTGTGGAGGCGAATCTTCTCAAATTTACTCAGGCACCAGAAATCTAAGGAAAGGGACGTTAGGGTATTTTTTGCGGCCAGAGCAGATTTAAACTGCTTCTAGTGATCTTGGAAAGGGCATGCAAAGTTCCCCCTCAGGTTGAAGGGAGACAGATATAAGTCCCCAGTATCAGGAAATTTAGAGGGCAAACTAAAACTTTGTAACCAGGCTCTCAGTTTGACAGGGACGTTAGCTAAACTTAGATCGAAGATAGATTATTGAATGGGATTTATCTATGCTTGAAAGTAGAGCAACGGGCTATGAACCGCTGTATAAGCTCAAGAGCATCGCCCCAAATGTTTGGATTGCCGACGGGGGATGGATCAGATTTTATGGAATGCTCTTTCCCACTAGAATGACGGTCGTTAGGTTAGCCAATGGTGATATTTGGGTCCATTCACCCATTGCCAATCAAGAAGGTCTGGCTGATGCGGTCGCTGCCCTCGGTTCTGTTCGTCACCTCATTGCGCCAAATTGGATTCACTATGCTTGGATTCCAGCATGGCAGTCTCGTTTTCAAGAGGCACTCACATGGGTTAGCCCCGGAGCAGTGGAACGTGCTGCAAGTAAATCAATCAAGTTAACTTTTGATCATGAATTAGGCAATGAATCCCCAAGCCAATGGTCAGGGGAATTTGAGCAGCGACTGGCCGACTCAGATTATCACAGGGAAGTGATTTTTTTTCATCGTAAAAGTAAGACCCTGGTTTTGACTGACCTGATCGAGAATTTTGAGAGCGATAAAATGCCTTGGTGGATAAGGCCTCTGCTAAGACTAGGGGGAGTTTGCGATCCCAATGGAGGAATGCCCAGGGACATAGCAGCTAGTTTCCGGCGATATCCAAAACATTTAAGAGATTTGGTTGATACCATGATTGCCTGGAATCCGGAGCGGGTGATTTTGGCCCATGGTCGTTGCTATCTTACCGATGGCACTGCTGAAATAAAACGTGGTTTTGGTCGGCTAAAATAACTTTTACATCCAAGCTAACTATGTTTGTCATTGGATTATCTGTCGGGGCTAAGCTCTTAATAAAGTCTTTCAAGAGAAATTCCAGGTTTCGTATTTGGCGTTGACACCACTCTAAACTACATTAACAGTGCTTACCGCTCTTTCTTGAGCCTGGGAGTCAATCGTTTGGCTTTGCTCCATGAAACCCCCTGTCTTAATTTTATTTAAAGCAGCCATATCTAAATTTTGCAATTACTAACTACTGCGCTATTGAGTGAGGATTAAGCAAGGAATATCAAGTGGAGATTACCTCTTGATTAGTCAGGCCACAGGTTAGTAAGCGCAGACCGTATTCAATGCCTTCCACCACAGCTTGGTAGGACGCTTCTAAGATGTTGCCCGAGACCCCCACCGTAGTCCAACGCCGATCGCCATTGCTGGATTCCACTAGCACACGGGTTTTGGCCGATGTGCCGGCCCCCCCATCTAAAATCCTTACTTTGTAATCGGTGAGGTGAAAATCGGCAATTTGGGGATAAAAACGGGTTAAGGCTTTACGCAGAGCTTGGTCTAGGGCTGATACTGGGCCATTGCCTTCCGCCACTTCCAGGATATTTTGCCCATTGACAGTTACTTTCACCGTGGCTAAAGCATTACGGTACGCGGGGTTTTCCGCTGGGGTGAGCAGGTCACAGTGTACTTGGAAGCCTTGCACTAAAAATAGGGGTTGGCGATCGCCCATGGCCTGGCGCATCAGCAGTTCAAAGCTGGCCTCGGCTGCTTCAAATTGGTAACCTTGCTGTTCCAGATCTTTGAGGGTTTCTAAAATGGCCCGGCAGGCGGGATCTTGACGGTCTAAGGCAATACCGAATAACTCGGCTTTAGATAAAACATTGCTCAACCCGGCCTGTTCTGAGACCACAATACGCCGCTCGTTACCAACCACATCCGGGGCAATATGCTCATAGGTGAAGGGATTACGTTGCACTGCGGAGACATGGATTCCCCCTTTATGAGCAAAGGCCGATCTCCCCACAAAAGGAGCATGGTCATCGGGGGCTAGGTTAACCATTTCACTGATCAAACGGCTGGTGCTGGTGAGATGGGCTAGCTGTTCCGGTTTGATGCAATCGTAATCGAGTTTGAGTTGCAAATTAGGAATCAGAGTGCAGAGATTAGCGTTACCACAGCGTTCTCCGTAGCCATTGATGGTGCCCTGGACCATGGTAGCTCCGGCCTCCACCGCCAGGAGGGAATTGGCCACCGCCGTACCGCTGTCATTGTGGGCATGGATACCCAGTTGGGGTTGATGTTCAGATCGACCGTCCAACCCTAAACCCTGAAGGACTTTAATGGTAATTTCGCTAATTTGCCCCGGTAAAGTGCCCCCATTGGTGTCGCACATCACTAGCCATTCCGCCCCGGCCTGCTGGGCAGTGGCCAAGGTGGCCAAGGCGTAATCAGGATTAGCTCGATAGCCATCAAACCAGTGTTCGGCATCGTAAATTACCCGCCGCCCTTGACTGCGTAGATAGGCGATCGTGTCACTGATCATGGCCAAATTTTCCGCCAAGCTAGTTTGCAATCCCTCCAGCACATGCAGATCCCAGGACTTACCAAAAATGGTTACCCAGCGAGTTCCGGCAGAGAGAATTGCCTGGAGCATTTTGTCTGTTTCTACTGCTTTATGGGGCCGGCGAGTAGAACAAAAAGCCACAATTTCCGCCTGCTCCAAGGGCTCTTCCTGTAACTGCCAAAAAAATTGCACATCCTTAGGATTAGCCCCAGGCCAACCCCCTTCAATAAAGGGAATACCCAACTGGTCGAGGCGACGGGCAATGGTTAATTTATCGGTCAAGGACAAAGAAATTCCTTCCCGCTGGGCCCCATCTCGGAGGGTGGTGTCGTAGAGCCAAAGGGGATTGTTGCTAACAGTCATGGCAAATGGGGGAAAAGAAAATAGACACCGAGCCTATCTGTCTTCATTTTAGGTCGGTTTTTCGACGCCATACGATCGCCCGAAAAAACTCTCAACATTCACTTGTCGCCATTAAGTTGGGCCATTTTTTCTAGACCTAGTAACAGAGCTGCCAAACTGCCCGCCACCCTAATTTGTCCAGAAAAAATCTGCTCCCGCACGACGGCGATCGGCATTAACACCACTTCAATTTCTTCTGTTACATCCCAGGCCTTTTTGCCTGTGGGAGTCACATCGGGAGCAAGGAAAAGATGGAGACGGGATTGATCTTTCACGGGATTGTCATAAATGCACTCCAAATTGAGCAAACTGGCAATCTGGTAACCGGTTTCTTCCTCCAGTTCCCGACGAATGGCGGCGGTGGGACTTTCCTGGTCGGGGAAAAAGTTACCGGCGGGTAATTCCAGCAAAATCTCCTGCACCCCATGGCGATACTGCCGCACAAAAATAATTTCCTGTTGAGGAGTTACGGCCAAAACCATGACAATTTCCGGTCGCACATTAACAAAATAGTCATCAATCAAAGTCCCATCGGGCAATTGCACTGCATCCTGACGTACCCGACACCAGGGATTATCTAGCACCATCCGACTTTGGCAAATACGCCATTTTTGCAAATTACTGGGGGGAAGATGCCACATGGCTTTGGACTATTGCACCGGCAAAAATCTGGAGTCTAGTCAATCTTAAGCTCGAACGCCATGCTTAACCAAAGGTAAGGCAGAAAAACAGTCCTTTGACGATTGCAGTAAAGTCAACGCATTTAGTGGCAGAGCAGGAACAAGAGGATTATTTTTACCAGAGCAGGGTGTCCGTTGGAAAAGGCAAAGTTAGTTCTGCTGCAGGTATATCTCATTGGCGGTGTCAAATCCTAATAACTTAACCCAGGAGGGAGTGAATTAGGGTGCACGCTATCATCTTTTGTCTTCAGGGCGATCGCCTAACAGGACTGAAATTTATCACAATGGGCAGAAAACTGACAAAAACGAAAACAGGGAAGCCGGAGCCTCCCTGAAAATTTATGAGAAAAGAGTTGTTAGACCGCTAGATTGGCCTAGGGCAAGTCTTAGTAGTCGAAGTCACCACCGGGAGCACCAGCGGGGGCCTTTTCTTTTTCAGGCTTGTCGACAACGATACATTCGGTAGTCAAGACCATGCCAGCGATGGAAGCGGCATTTTGCAGAGCAGAACGGGTCACCTTAGCAGGGTCAACGATGCCAGCGGCCAGCATGTCCACATACTCCAGGGTAGCGGCATTGTAACCGACGTTGAATTCCTTCTCTTTCACCCGTTCGGAGACTACCGCACCGTTTTGACCGGCGTTTTCGGCAATCCGTTTGAGGGGAGCAGGCAGGGCCCGGGCCACAATCAAGGCGCCGGTTAACTCTTCGTCCTTGAGGTTCCCGCTGGCCCAGTCTTCCAATTGGGGAGCCAAGTGGGCCAGGGTGGTACCACCTCCGGGAACAATACCTTCTTCCACAGCGGCTTTGGTGGCGTTGATGGCATCTTCTAGACGGAGTTTGCGGTCTTTCATTTCGGTTTCCGTAGCGGCACCAACTTTGATTACCGCTACACCACCGGCCAATTTAGCCAAGCGCTCCTGGAGTTTCTCTTTGTCGTAGCTAGAATCAGTTTCGTCAATTTGACGACGGATTTGCTCACAACGGGACTTAACGGCGGCTTCATTACCTTCGGCAACGATGGTGGTGTTGTCTTTGGTGATGTTGATGCGACGGGCAGAACCGAGGCTATCCACAGTGGCGCTTTCCAGTTTCAGGCCAGCATCTTCGCTGATTACTTGACCGCCGGTGAGGGTGGCAATGTCTTCCAGCATTTGTTTGCGGCGATCGCCAAAGCCGGGAGCTTTTACAGCGGCCACGTTCAACACACCCCGGAGACGGTTCACCACCAGGGTAGCTAAAGCTTCTTTTTCAATGTCTTCGGCGATGATCAACAGGGGCTTACCTTGGCGGGCCACTTGTTCAAGGATGGGTACCAAGTCCTGCACCAAGTTGATTTTTTTGTCGGTGATCAAAATGCGGGGATCTTCAAGAACCGCTTCCATCCGTTCCGCGTCGGTGACGAAGTAGGGGGAAATATAACCCTTATCGAAGCGCATCCCTTCGGTGATTTCCAACTCGGTGGTCATGGACTTGCCTTCTTCCAGGGAAATAACCCCTTCTTGGCCTACTTTATCCATGGCATTGGCAATCATTTGGCCAACTTCTTCATCGTTACCGGCGGAAATGGCTCCTACCTGGGCGATCGCCTTGGAATCTCCCACGGGCTGGGCGTGCTCTTTGATCCGAGCAACAAGAAATTCGGTGGCTTTATCAATACCCCGCTTGAGGGAAATGGGGTTAGCACCGGCGGCCACATTCCGTAAACCTTCTTTGACAATGGCGTGGGCCAAAACCGTGGCGGTGGTGGTACCGTCTCCAGCCACATCGTTAGTTTTAGAGGCGGCCTGGCGAATCAAGGAAACCCCGGTGTTTTCCACGTGGTCTTCCAGTTCAATCTCTTTGGCGATCGTGATACCGTCGTTGATAATTTGGGGAGAACCAAATTTTTTCTCTAAAACAACGTTACGACCTTTGGGGCCGAGGGTAACGGCAACGGATTCTGCCAGAATGTCCATACCCCGCTCGAGGGCGCGGCGAGCTTCGTCGTTGTAGATGATGGATTTAGCCATAAAAGTAAAACCTCGTGGGCAGATTAATGGGATAGATGAATGGGTAAAAATCCTGAAAGCCTTAGCAAAGGTCAGGATCGGTAAGAATTAATAGACCTAGGCAACGGAGGCCAAAATATCTTTTTCAGTTAACAGAACATAGTCGTCGCCACCAAGCTTGATGTCGGTGCCGGCATATTTGGAATAAAGGACTTTATCACCAACTTTGACTTCCACAGGGGAGTAGGTGCCGTCGTCGTTGCGTTTGCCGGGGCCCACTTGCACCACTTCACCAATTTGGGGTTTTTCTTTCGCATTATCGGGCAACAAAATACCCCCAGCGGTTTTCTCTTCAGCGGGGCTTACTTTCACAAACACCCGATCGCCAAGGGGTTTCACAGTAGAAACATTAATGGTAATAGCGGCCATAGAAGTCATCCTCCAGATGATAGTCTTGCACGGTCAGTAGGGATTTTGGAGGGGGCTTAGCACTCCCACCTCACGAGTGCTAATTTAGCTAAATTGATCGACCCAGTGCAACACCCCAGTGAGTGTGGTTTCCCGAACTGAGGAGAAAAAATCGAGTTCTAGTTAGAGTCAAGATTGTCGCGAGGCGATCATTGATGTGGGCCAGGACTGTTACTTCTTTGACCGAACTCTTCCTAATGCATATCATGTATGTATGAGCTTTGAGTATGATCCCCAAAAGGCCAAAACTAATCAGCAAAAGCATGGCGTTTCCTTTGCAGAAGCTGAAATGGTCTTTTTTGATCCTCTTGCTATTCACGTTCTCGATCCTGACTCCGTCATAGAAGAACGTTTTATTGCAGTAGGAATGGGAAACACTGGCTCTATCTTCGTTGTTGTTTATACTTTGCGAGGGGCAATTATTCGCCTAATTTCAGCCCGACGTGCCAAGAAACAGGAGACAAAAACTTATGAGACAGGAATATGATTTTTCCGGAGGCAAACGGGGGGCTATGATCCCATCTCAGGGAAAAACCCGCATTACGATTTATCTGGATAATGACGTTCTAGACCATTTCCGGGCAGAAGCAGAGGCAAAAGGAATGGGTTATCAAACGTTAATCAATCAGGTGTTAAAGCAATCCATTCAATCCCCTTCGGAACAATCAATCACAGAAACAGATTTGAGACGTATTCTCCGCGAAGAATTGTCAGAAACACGCTAATCGGCGGAAATATCCCAGTTAATCGTCCCCCGACAGAAAATATTTCAATCAGGATGGTGAAAGCTCTTCCGGAAAGCGGACAATGTCATCATCCCCCAGGTATTCGCCGTTTTGTACCTCAATCATCACCAAGTCAATCACCCCGGGATTTTCCACCCGATGGGGGGTATTCATCGGCACATAGGTGGACTCCTTTTGGTTTAATAATTTCTCCTCGCCGTTACAGGTCACCTTGGCCGTACCCGACACCACCACCCAATGTTCACTACGGTGGTAATGCATCTGGGTGCTCATATGTTGCCCCGGTTTGACCACAATACGGTTAATCCGATAGCGGGGGCCCTCTTCCAACATGGTGACCATGCCCCAGGGAGGTGTGCGGGTCGTTTCGGGATGGTGCATGGGGGCTGGACTGGGAGCTTCAGGGGAATCATTCATGGTGGACAAACATCAAGCCAAACGGTGAAAAAGACCACGGACTTGCCTCAATTTTAAACTGCCACGGAATTTGCCGAGCAATCAAACAAACAACAAAAAAGCCCCGATCGCCAAGGTCAGAGCTTTTAGATATTTGGGGTAGGAATTGAAGCAACGATCAAAAGATCGAAAACAGCTGCAACAAAATTCCCGCTTAGTGATTACTGGGCCAAACGGCTAGTCTCATAGCCCCAAGTGGGAAAAGAATCAGCACCACTGCTGGCGGGGGCATCGTTGGATTCCTGACTGCGGCCGGCCAGGGAGCTTACCTTCACACAGTTGGGGGTAAACAGAAAAATGCTCTCACCAATCCGTTCTTGGTGGCCATCCATGGCAAAAGTACCACCGGCAACAAAATCCACCGCCCGTTGGGCCTCATCGGGGTCCATCACATTCAGATTTAACACTACCGACTTCCGTTCCCGTAGGGTTTGAATCACCTGGGGCATTTCATCGAAGGAATGGGGTTCGACGACGACCACCTCTGCCACACTGTTGTTGATGCCGGGCATACCAATCACGTTATTTCTTACTCCTGTACCAATAGGGGTGTCATTATTTAAGCTTAAAGGTTCCCGACTAATGCGGGGTAGAGGGGCAACTTCTTCTGCGGGCGGTGGGGCAGTGGTCACCGCTTGGGGCAACTCCATTTCTTCATCGTAATCTTCTTCGTACTCATCATGTTCACTGATGCCGACGAAGTCTTTTAACTTGGTCAAAATCATAGTTTACCGTCCGTATTTCCTGAGTAAAGTGAAAGGGGTTAATGGGATGAACCAGCCTCGTAACCAAGACTAGGAAAAAGATTGACCTAGACCATGGCAAACGGCATCAACCGCAGATATGCTTGGTAGATTGGGCTGCTCATCGGGTCAGGGAGGAAAGGAGCGGCAACTCAGTGGCGAGGAGCTACTAAGGTCAGGCCCTTTCTTTTTCAGTCAATAAATGACCGAATTCCAGTTTTCCTACCCCTGTCGTGACAATTTACCAAAATGTTCCTAACTTTTGTAGGTTTTTGCCGATATTTTACCGAGAATTTTTTGATTTTCCCCTGACAGAGGCCGAACCAGCAACCAAGGGCAGAAATCTAGGCAATGGGCACATATACCTTTAATTACTAGCATGAACTGGGCAAAAAATTAGCGTAAAAAGAGACGATAAACTGGATTATCACTCTCATCCCAATGACGGTAGCCTAGGTTAGCTAAAAATTGTTGCCACTGTTCCGTTTCTGCTGGGGGAACCTGCATACCAACGATAATCCTGCCATAGTCAGCCCCATGGTTGCGGTAATGGAACAAACTAATATTCCAGGCAGGATTCATACAACCCAAAAATTTCATTAATGCCCCCGGCCGCTCAGGAAATTCAAACCGGTACAGTAATTCCCGCTGGTTCTCCGATTGGGTCACCTGGGGAGGGCGGCCTCCCACCATATGACGTAGGTGGAGTTTGGTCAGTTCATCATCGGTTAAATCCAGGGTTTTAAAGCCTTGGCGGGTGAAGTTGGCGGCCAACTGGGAAGCATCACCACGATTTTGCACCTGAATGCCGACAAAAATATGGGCATCAGGGCCCTCCGCAATGCGGTAACTAAATTCAGTAATGTTATGCTTGCCTAACCCTTCACAAAATTTTCTCAAACTGCCCCTTTGTTCGGGGATAGTCACGGCAAAAATAGCCTCCCGCTGTTCCCCATATTCGGCCCGTTCCGCCACAAATCTCAGCCGGTCAAAGTTCATGTTGGCCCCACAGGCGATCGCCACTAGGGTTTGTTGCTGACAGTTTTCCCTTTGCACATATTGTTTGAGTCCCGCAATGGCCAAGGCTCCGGCCGGCTCCAAAATCTG
>NZ_JADEWJ010000133.1:0-9973 GCF_015207725.1 Synechocystis sp. LEGE 06083 | reverse complement strand
GGCGGGGTACTGTGGCCAAATCGAGGATCAGCACATCGTAATTTTCCACAATGGTTAGCCTGCGGGCAATGGACTTGGCCGCCCCAAAGCTCATGGGACCACTGAGGTGAAACATAAAAATACGGCCATTGGCTTCCCGCAAAATTTGTTGTTCCTCCTCTTCTAACCAGTCCTCCCCGTCTCCCCGGGTAACACTTTTAATCGATTGGAGTTGGATATCAGTCAAATTTTTCACTGTGAACAGATTGGCCACAAACACCCCCACCGCTACCGCCGTAATCAAATCCACAAACACGGTCAATCCCAACACCAGATACATTAACCCCGCCCCCTTCGTGGAAAGTTGGTGGGCCCGTTTGAGGAAACTCCAATCAACAATATCGATGCCCACTTTGATCAGGATGCCCGCTAAGACGGCATGGGGAATAGGTTCCGTCAACTGCCCCGCTTTAAGGACAATAATTAACAAAATCAGCGCATGGATCATGCCCGCAATGGGGGTTTTACCACCGGAATTAATATTAATTACCGTCCGCATGGTGGCTCCAGCCCCAGGCAAACCGCCGCATAGACCGGAAACAAGATTGCCAATGCCCTGGCCGACTAATTCCCGATCAGAGTCGTGGTGACTGCGGCTGATGTTATCTGCCACGAGGGAAGTCAGGAGAGAGTCTAGGGAACCCAACACCGCCAACATGATGCTATAGAGCAACATTTGTTTTAAGCTCCCCCAACTGAGATAGGGCAGATGAAGGCTGGGCAAACCGGAGGGAATTTCCCCAATACGAGGCAGGGATACATTTCCGAAAAAAATGAGCGAAATTATTGTCCCCACCACCAGAGCGATTAAGGGGGCGGGCAAAATCCGGTTAACACGGGGCGGGGAGAAAAAAACGATCGCCAGGGCAATTAAGCCCAAACTAACGGCGGCAAAATTAACATTGCTGAGATAGGTGGGAAGAGCTTCTAGGGAGCGCACTACCCCAGGGGCAGTTTGGTGTCCCAATAAGGGGGCAATTTGCAAAATGATGATAATTACCCCGATGCCGGACATAAAACCGGAAATGACAGTGTAGGGCATAAAGGTAATATATTTCCCCAAACCAAATAGCCCCAAAAGCACCTGGAAAATGCCGCCGAACATCACCACTGTCAGGGCCATGGCCCAACCATTTTCTGGATTGCTGGCAGTTAAATTGGCAAAGGTGGAGGCCATTACCACTGTCATGGGTCCCGTGGGGCCACTAATCTGAGCTGGGGTTCCCCCACAAAGGGCGGCAAAAAATCCCGTACAAATGGCGCCATATAGTCCCGCAATGGGGCCAGCCCCCGAAGCAACCCCAAAGGCTAAGGCTAGGGGAAGGGCAACGATCGCCGCTGTGATACCGCCAAAAATGTCCCCCCGGAGATTATCAAAACGGAGCCCATGGACAAAACGGGCAGGGGAAGGGAGGGTAGTAGCCATGGAAAAGGAAGGGGAATTGCATCAAGATTGCTAATCGTCAGCATAGACCAGGGTTATAAATCTGGAACCCGCAACCATCAGCATTTCCGGACAGGAAGAGGCCTACTATTTTTTAACAGCCAACGTCATACCATCCCCCAGGGGAATCACACTGATTTGTACCCGTGCATCTCGGGCCAGGTCACGATTAAATTCTTGCAAAACCCGGGTTTGGGGTTCTTGGGGAGCAACCTCGGCTACTTTTCCGTGCCAGAGTACATTATCAATAACTACCAATCCCCCTGGCCGCAGTAGTTTCAAGCCAGCTTCGTAATAGTGGGGATAGTTACGTTTATCGGCATCAATAAAAATCAGGTCAAATTGAGGCAACGGCTTGATCCCAGCCAACTGTTCCAACGTTGCCAAGGCGGGCCCCAATCTTAAATCAATTTTTTCTGCCATCCCCGCCCTCTGCCAATACTCCTTGGCGATCGCCGTGGCGTTGGGGTCTTGGTCACAGGCAATAATTTGACCATCGGAGGGAAGTTGTAAGGCCATAGCCAAGGTACTGTAACCCCGAAAAACACCAATCTCCAGTACCTGTTTTGCTCCGGTTAAACTGATCAACAAACCAAGGAATTGGGCTTGCTCTGGGCTAATTTGCATAGGGGCACCGGGTAAATGGGCTGTTTCCCGCCGCAATTGGGCTAGATACACCGACTCCTCTGCACTAATGCTTTGCAGATAGACGTAAAGATTAGGATCAAAACCAGTGATACCTTGGCCCATGGCATTGTTAGCTGAATTTTACCCAAATAGGTTGGCGTATTTTTCCACCGCTTGGCGGGGATTTTCGGTCCGTTGCGCCCGGATTTTTTCGTAGCATTCCCGTTCAATGGCGCTGGGATTTTTCGGAGCAGTGATGACTAGACGCACCAACTGATCGCCCCGGCCCTGTTTGGGGTTGGGCCAACCTTTGCCTTTTAACCGTAGGGATTGACCAGATTTAACTCCGGCCGGTACTTTCATCCGTACCATACCATCGGGGGTGGGCACATCAATGTCGGCCCCCAACACCGCTTCGTCAGGGGCGATCGCCAATTCACAGACCAGGTTATCCCCTTCAAATTGGAAAAAGGGATGGGAAGCAAGTTGCAAATTAAGATATAAGTCCCCCCGTTGGCCGTAGGGGTTAGCCATGCCCTTACCCTTGACCCGCACTCGACTACCATTTTTGGCCCCGGCAGGAATGCGCACTGTGACCATTTCTTCCCCCAGGTTGAGGCGTTTTTCCACCCCCCGAAAAGCTTCTGCTAGGTTTAACTGTAGGGTTGCTTCCCGATCGCCTGCGGGGGCCTGGGCATTGCCAAAACCACCAAAATCATTAAAACCAGGGCCGCCGGTGGAATAACCATAGGAAGTTCTGGGACCGCTACCGGGGGTATTGAAACGCCCTAATAGCTCATTGATAAATTCGTCAAAATTACCGTACTGGCTAAAGTCAAAGCCACCAAAATCAACTCCCACGCCGGCATTCCCTGGGCCATAACCCCCACCGGGTTGCCCCGCGGCTCCGGCCTGTTGCCAATAGCGACCAAATTGATCATATTTTTTGCGTTTTTCCGGGTCGGAAAGCACCTCATAGGCTTCGCTAATTTCCTTAAACTTTTCCTCCGCTGCCTTGTCCCCAGGATTTTTGTCAGGATGATATTTCAGCGCCAATTTACGGAACTGTTTTTTAATGTCAGCTTCTGAAGCGGTTTTGCCCACCCCTAAAATCTGGTAATAGTCCTTGAAATCCGTTGATGCCATACAAGTGTCCCTCCTGTGACCTGAAACTGCCGCCCTGGAGCAAAGCCTGGAAAAATTTTCCCGGACTTGCCATGGAGTTGATCAAACCGCCCCAGCTTTACCCCTAACTAACTTACTCTAACAAGAAGTCCCGTCGGAGTTTGGCCGGTTCCCCCGATTCGGTTTTGCCCCCCGGTACCAATGGGCCAAAGTGTGAGGGGAAACACCCAGATGGTAGCCCGCCACCACCGCTTGGTTAATGACCGTAGTCCGCACCAGTCCTAGCTTTTGCCACCGTCTTCCAGACGTAATCACTTTGCCCTCGGCGATCGCCACCTTGCCCTGCTGTTTTCCCAGTTTTTGCATAAATTGGTAATCTTCCATAATCGGTAAATCGGCAAAGCCCCCCAGCCGGTGGAAATCCCGTTGCCGAATAAACAAACCTTGATCACCATAGGGCCGTTGGGCGTAAATGGAGCGCCAAAGAATTAATTTTTCTAGCCAGCGATAGGGTATACCGGGCAGATCAATGGCCAACCTAAAAGCCCCGGCTATGTAATGAGAATTGGTTAATATTTGAGCTATTTGGGCAAAAAAGTCCCTAGGTAAAATACTGTCTAAATGTAAAAATAACAGCCATTCCCCCCGGGCCAAACTGGCACCGTAATTCATTTGATTCGCTCGCCCTGGTTGGGGACTGGAAAAAACCTGTAAAGGCAAATGATCAGCATAATTGTGGCATAATTCCACCGTGTGATCGCCACTCCCCCCATCAATAATTAAGATTTCTATTCGTTGATTCTGGATAAATTGTCCCAAATATTCCTTGCTATTATCGCCTGAGGATTTTTGTAAAATTTTTGCCTCATTAAAGACAGGAATGATAATACTCAGTTGGGGATGAACAGCCATGGCTTAACCTAGGAAAAAAATCTTTTAATCAAGTTCATTTTTTTACCATAGGGAGGATAACGGAGATTAGTTTCCCCCCAAAAGGGACGACATAAAATACTTTTGTAGTTACTGAAAGTATCAAAGCTGGCTTTGCCATGGTAGCGCCCCATGCCACTTTCCCCCACTCCACCAAAGGGTAATTCTGCCACAGTCAAATGTAGGAGAATATCGTTCAAACAAACACTGCCAGAACTGGTAGATTGCAGTATTTGCTCTTGTTTTTGTCGATTATTACTGAAAAAATATAACGCCAGTGGTTTAGGTTTAGCGTTAATAAAATCTATTGCTTCCTCTAAGTTTTCATAGGTCAAAATTGGCAGGATAGGGCCAAATATTTCTTCTTGCATTAAGGGGGAATTTAGATCCGGATCAACAATTAAAGTCGGCGCCATATAGCGATCGTCTTCGTTATAATCTCCCCCCGTAATTACTTTGCCATGGCTTAATAAACCCACTAACCGTGACCATTGTCGTCGGTTAACAATGCGAGTGTAGTTAGGACTATGGGCCGGATTTTCCCCGAACAGTGTCTTAATGGCTTGTTGTAAAGCTGGCAAAAGTTGATCTAGACAGGATTGCTCCACCAACAAATAATCCGGGGCCACACAGGTTTGTCCCGCATTAACCAGTTTGCCCCACATAATGCGTTTTACTGTTTCCCGTACATCAATTTCCCTATCCACCACACAGGGAGATTTACCCCCCAATTCCAACGTAACCGGGGTTAATTGGCCCGCTGCCGCCGCCATAATTAATCGACCCACCCTCGGGCTACCGGTGAAAAAAATATGGTCAAATTTTTCCTGTAACAATTGTTGGCTAACGGTTTCATCCCCTTCTACTACCGTGGCCCAAGCTGGGGGAAATACGCTTTGAATTAATTGGGCAATTACTCCACTAATGGCTGGGGTATATTCGGACGGCTTTACTACTACACCATTACCAGCGGCGATCGCCCCAATTAAGGGCATTAAACAAAGATAAAAAGGATAATTCCAGGGGCTAATAATTAGGACTACACCAAGGGGCTCTGGTCTTAGCTGGGCTGTGGCAGGAAATACCAGTAAATTAACGCCCACCCGTTGAGGCTTAGACCATTGCTGGAGATGTTTTTGATAATAATTGATTTCCCTAATTACCCCCAAAATTTCGTTCACATAACTTTCAAAGGGAGGCTTACCAAAATCCTGCTTAAGGGCAGCAGTAATTTCTGCTTCCTGGGCTTGGATTTGTGCTTTTAGTTTGCTTAGTAAGCTTAATCTTTCTCCCACTGATTGAGTTTTACCAAGGCGAAAGAACCGTCTTTGCTCCGCAACAATGGTTTTAAGCATATCTAGGGTAATTAATTTTATGATAAAAGTAAAATAATGATTAGAATAATCAAAAACTAAGCATTAGTAAATCTTTTCAGACTATCTATTGTCAAACTTCCAAGCTTTTTTCCAAGGCTTCCACTGCTTCGTAGAGAGCTTGAAAGTTGCCTTCTCCAAACCCTCTAGCTCGATGACGGCGCTCAATAATTTCCCAAAATAAACTACCATCTCCGTAGCAGGGCAAGCTAAAAATTTGTAGTAGTAACTGCTGACCTGTATTCTCCTGATCATCGAGGAGAATCTGTAGACGCCGTAGGCCATCCCAATCCAAATTTAAACAATTATTGTGGAAGTGATTGCACTGCTGTTGTTGTTTGTAATAGCTAGGAGGTACAGAAAGAAATTCCACTCCCAGACCGCGCAGATGGGTGACAGTTTCAATAATATTGTCGGTGGCAAAGGCCACGTGTTGAATGCCTGCTCCACCATTATTAGCTAAAAAAGTTTCTATTTGAGAAGTATTTGTAGTCGGACAGTTGAGATTAAACTGAACTTTTCCATTAGCATTGATTAATGCTTCACTGTATAATCCAGAATCACAAGTATTAATAGTAAAGCGTTGCTGTACTGACCAACTAAACACCTGTTGATACCATTGGGAGGCCTGGGTGAATTGATCAGCTCCAATATTTAGTACCACATGATCAATGGTGGTTAACTTAGATCCATGGAACTTTTGGCTCTTCAAGGAAGGACGAGCGGGATAAACGCTATGGGCCACGTCTCCCCAGGACAAAAAGGTTAATCCTTCTACCCCAGTCAGGAGATGCCTAATAGGGCTAGTTTTAATTTTTTTTTGCTCTAGATGAGCGGTAAAAGTAGACCAGGTTTCTGGTTCTATTTGCCATGCCACCTCACCAATGCCGGGGGGATGTTTTTGTAGGTAATCACCATATCTACTGAAATCAGATCTAGGGGCAGGGGCAGAAATTAGTAGCAGAATTTGCCCTTGTTGATAAATGCCAGTAATCCCCTCCTGATTGTTGATTTTATCTAAGCAAATGAAACCCCATTGGTGCTGATAGCAATGATGGGCTGACTGATAATCGTCAACGTATAAATGAAGATAGTCGAATTCCATAATTACCTAGGACATTGTGGACTTCAAACTAAAGGCTTTATCCCCGTTAATAAGCCAAAACGCACCAATCCCCGTTCATAGCCCCATTTCATTAACCGCAAACACAGGGCGGCATTGATAATTTTTGGCCCCGTTTGCCCTAGGGCCCATAACACTTTGGGATCAAGGGCAGATTCCATTACCCGGTCCCAAAAGGGGGCCACTACCACAGACCAATCGGCGGTTTTAATTTCCCCAAAGCCGCATTCTCCGGCGATCGCCTCGTAATCTGGTAAGGAAACCACATAGGGTAAACAGTACACGTCATAAATGGCTTGGAGATGGCGACGTTCGTCGGCGGTTAGGGGGCCATTGCCAGGATTAATGGGACGGTGACACCAGGTAGCTAAAATCAGACGGCCACCAGGTTTAAGTACCCGCCAGGCCTCTTGCAAAAACTGAGCTTTGTTGGGCATGTGCTCCCCACTTTCCAACGACCAGACCCAGTCAAAGGAGCCGGAAGCAAAGGGTAAAGATAAGGCATTGGCCACTTGGAACTGACAGGTTGAGCTCAATCCTATGGCCTTGGCCCTTTCCCCTGCCCGCTCCACTTGTACTGGGGAGAGACTCACCCCCATCACCTCTGCTTGGTATTGCTGGGCCAAATACAAACTACTGCCGCCAATGCCACAGCCCAAATCGAGAATTTTTCCTGGCTTGGCACTATTTTGGGGCACCGCCCAGGCCAGTAGTTCTTTAATTAGATCAATTTGGGCCTGACGGCGATCGATCCGATAGGTACCGTGGGGACCGTAGTAGCCGTGGTGCATGTGCTCACCCCAGACATCTTCCCAGAGACCGCTGGAGTCGTCGTAGAAGTCCTTAATTTTTTCGTAGAGGTCTGCACTGGCAGTGGTGGCGCTGGCCATGGTATGGAAAGGAAAATAACAGTAGGATTCAAGGCTGACCTTCGAAGGGCAAGCTTAGGCCTAACATGGTAAACCATTTATCTTGTCGAGCTTCACCTACTATGCTCCCCCATGGCTAAACAAGGGACTTTATTGCCATCCCAATCTAAGTTTTCCGCTTCACCAAAAACGTCGTTGTTGCTTTAAAAAGACCCTAGCGCAATTTCTACCAGGCATACCGGAGATGGAGCCCCCCGGATGGGTGCCGGCCCCTGTTAAGTAAAGATTTTTGATGGGGGTTTGATAGTTAGCGATTTCCGGTAGGGGTCGCAGGAACATCATCTGGTCTAGGGTCATATCCAAATGGTAGACATTGCCGTTGTAACTCCCCAGCCGTTGGGCTAATTCTGCGGGACTCTCCACTTGGCGACCAATAATCAAGGATTTTAGGTTAGGGGCATAGTCAGTCAATTTATCAATCACCCGATCCGCCACTTTTTCTTTCAACTCATTGGTCCAACCTGTGCCCATTAACCCGCTCCCTTCCAATCCAGCGATGCGGTAGGGGGCAAAAAATTCAATCCACAGGGTATGCTTGCCTGGGGGAGCCATGGTGGGATCCAAGAGGGTGGGAATGTCCAAATAGAGGGAAGGGTTAGCATCGGGAATTTGCCCCAAGGCAATGAGGGCATGGGCTTCCTCCACATGGCGTACCGAGTCGGCGATCAAAATAGTTCCTGTCAAATCCTGTTCCCCGGCCATGGCGCTGAAGTGGGGTAAACCGGAGAGGGCACAGTCAATTTTTAAAATGGCCTCATTATTGTTTACCGTCCGCCGTTCCAGCCGTTCCCCTAGGGTTTGATCCACCTTGGCTAGGGCCCCTGGTTCCACCAATTGCAAAAATAAACGCCGGGCATCAATGTTGGAAATGACGCCTTTTTGGGCCCGGTACTGTTCGCCGCTGGCCACTTCCACCCCGATCGCCTGATTATTTTCCACCAATACCCGTTTGACGGTTTGATCGGTGAGAATTTTTCCCCCTTTGGCCTGCACCAATTTAACCAGGGCCTCCGTTAGGGCTCCAGTGCCTCCTTTGGGTCTAGCAATGCCCTCCCCATGGCGCATGGCCACCATCATCATGCCGGAGCTACTGCCTTTTTGGGATGGGGGAGCCCCAATTTCTGAACATAGTCTGGCCAGGGGAGCCTTGACCCGTTCACTGTCGAACCATTCATTGAGCACATCTTCCGGGGAGCCGATCATGGTGCGGATAAAATCCAACGCCTTAGTTTTCGACCCGGCGATCGCCAACACAGATTTTAAATTTTCCCAACCATAGTTGAGGGCTAAGTCTAGCAAAGCCTGGGGAGGGACATTAAAGGCGGGCTGGACAGCGGAGAGTAAATCCGTCCAATAATTGACAAATTGCTGATATTTTTCCGCATCTCTGGGGCGATAGGTGGCAATGTGGGCACAGGTTTGAGCTAAGGAGCGGTAGGCCATGAAAGCTTCACCGTCCAACCCTGGACAAAAAACACTGGGGTCACAAAATAAATATTCCAAACCGTACTGGGACAAATTTAATTCCTGCAACACTGGCCCCAGAAAGATAAATTCGTGGTCAATGGCACAGCGGTTAAAGCGAAACTGGGGGGATAGCTCCGGCATGAGAGATTCTGTGGTGGCCGCGCCCCCAGGTACTTCTCGCTTTTCTAGTAACGTCACCCCCAGGCCCCGTTGGAGCAGATAGGCCGCACAGACCAGGCCGTTGTGCCCCGCCCCAATAATGACGACATCGGTGGTGATCATAAAAAATTTGGCCTCGACTTTGGGTAGAACATTCGCCTGGAATCGGTTTTTGTTTTGGCATGGTATTGACTGGAACAGTGTTGCTTGAACGAGAAACGGACCCAAAGTTAACGCAACTGGGCCACCACTTGATTTTCCAGTAACAATTTTTGCTGTAACAAATCCTCCACGGTAAGCCGTAGATAACGCTGGTCGTCCACCCAAAATTTGACCTTAATGCGATCGCCACCGGGGACGCCAGGGGGGGACAGTTGGGCAATTTGCCTGGCCCCATTGCGGTCGTTGAGGGGCTGGACTGTGAACTCTTGGTTTTCCAAAACCCTAGTGATTAACTGATTGCCGTCAAAATGCACCTCCGTGGCTCCAATGCTAGACCCCAACTCCCCCACAATTAGTTCAATGCTGGGCTGATTATCCAGGGAAGCTCCCAGGGTTAACTCAATGGGTTCGGCCATGGGGTAAGCTTGCCCATTTTTGATAATGGGATGCCAATTATGGCTATTTTTGCGTCGATTCCAATACCGAACCCCGTAACTGTGGTAGAGATAGTCCTGCACTTCCCGGCCCTGGTAAATTTGCAACGCTCCCAGGGCGATCGCCCCAAAGGGTTGTTGATTACGAATTTTATTCTTTC
>NZ_JADEWJ010000468.1:0-1076 GCF_015207725.1 Synechocystis sp. LEGE 06083 | reverse complement strand
ATGGGGGAAGTTTGCCGCCTAGCCCGCTATTGGTAAATTTCCTATTTCCAACGCCGTTGGGGGCTTAAAACCCCGCAAAGTTGGTTCCTTCATCGAGGTATTTAGCCCCTTACCCTGTAATAGCACTCCAAATTTACCAAGGCCATTGGGATCAATTAACTGGTGCAAAATAGCCCGTCGGGAAAAAATTTCGTTCAAATCATACTGACCACTGGATAGGTCCGCTAGGCGATCGCCAAGGCCAAGATTCATTAAAAAAAGTGCCTGTTGGCTAAAGTCTAAACGGTTCAGACCATAGCATTCTCCCCACCATTCCAGGGCAGTGAAGTTGACATGGGCAGTGACGTCCTGTTGCCCCAAATTGACAAAGGGATTGTCGTGGTGCCGTTGTTGAAAATAGCATTGCAAAGTGCCTCCGCTGCGTTGGGGATGGTAGTATTTCCCCGCTGGATGGCCATAGTCCACCGTTAATACCCACCCCTGGGCTAAAACCCGAGCAATTTCTTCTAGGGCCTGTTGGGCGGCTAGATTGACTTCGGTTTCATAATTTTCTTCGTAGGGGGGACTGGTCAACTGCAAACCAAAGCTGGCAAAGTAATCCACTAATTTTTCAGTGGATAGGTCGTCCCAAACACTGATCAGGTCCGTTGGCCCTGCCTCAATATACTGCTCTTGCAAAACCCCTTGTTTGATGCCCACCCGATGGACAGGCAGAGCGTCGAAGAATTCATTGCTAAAACAACAACCCACTAAGCTGTCATTGGCCAACTCCGGCCAAGTTTGCCATTGTATTTTGCCCATTTCTCGCCAGGGATCTAATAGCTCAGTTTGTCTGCGGCGGAGGGCGGCGGACTCCTCAATGATGTGGTACTGCAAGGCAGCAAAAAATTCTGGATGTAGCTTTTGCGCCTGGGCCAACACGGTTTGGGCAAAGGCCCCGGTTCCAGCCCCCAATTCCAAAAGATCAAAGCGATCTGGTGCCCCCAGCCGCTGCCACATTTCCAAAAATTGCTCAGCTAACAGTTCCCCAAAGTCGGCCCCCAAGGCGATCGCCGTGACAAAATCCCCTCGAATGC
>NZ_JADEWJ010000132.1:0-10043 GCF_015207725.1 Synechocystis sp. LEGE 06083 | reverse complement strand
GCTTTGAAGGAGGCGATCGCCGGTTGTTCCCCGGAAACGATTATTGAGACGGTGGCGGTGGCTAGTTTATGGTCGGACCAGGCCCAGCAACAAACCCAAATGGGGGGGCGAATTTACTGCCCGTTGACCATTCAGCTACCCCGTTGGCTGGATTTTCCAGGACAAAATATTTACCAGGCATGTCAGGAAATTAATGCCCGTCGTCAGTGGGTGAGCCAACAGCTTAATTTACCTTTGTGTAGTGACGCTAATTGGTTGGGGGATCATTGGCTGCCAATTATTGTGACAGCCAATGGCATACAATTCCTACCTCTAATCTATGAGGGGATGATGCCCAATGCCTATGAGATGGTGTCCTGGGATTTACCGCCCTATCAACGCTACCAAAATGGTTTGGAGAATTTGGCCCAGGCTTTGGTCAAGGAGTTGAAGGCTCCACCGGCAGTTTATTTGCTACAGTTCAGCCTTGCCCAAGGATTACTATTTGACCGACTTTGGCCATTCCCTGCGGCGCCGGCCATTGCCACCATTAACCATGGCCACGCCAATCTATACACTTACCATTGGTGTTGTTTGAATAATCTGCCCCTACCGACGAGTCTGGGCGATCGCCAACCGCAACAATTATTGAGTCTTTGACCTATGCCCCAACCCACTACTCCCGAACCGGGGCAAGAATCGGTCTGGGATTATCCCCGTCCTCCCCAAATTGAAGCTTCTAGCCAAAGGGCGGTGATTATATGTGACGGCATCACCATTGCCGATAGTTGCTCGACTCAACGGGTATTAGAGACCAGCCATCCACCGGTTTACTATTTTCCTCCCCAGGATGTCCGGACTGAATATCTGGAGCTTTCCACTAGACATTCCTATTGTGAATGGAAAGGGGAGGCCAGCTATTATCATCTCAATTTAGGCGATCGCCGGCGAGATAACGTGGCTTGGTATTACCCCACTCCCAATACTAGATTTAGCGTGATCAAAGATTACATAGCCTTTTATCCCAGTAAAATGGATGCCTGCTATGTAGATGAAGAGTTAGTAACTGCCCAGCCGGGGGATTTCTACGGTGGCTGGATTACATCGAAAATTGTCGGCCCCTTTAAGGGTGGCATTGGCACCTGGGGCTGGTAATTGGCCAGTCGATAGAACAGTTGGTTGCGACGGGGGACAATATTCGTTAGATTACCGAAAACTGCCTGATTGCTGTTCTGATTAACCATGGCCAAGTCCCATCCTTCTGGTTTGACAGCGCGTTGGCACCATGCCTTGGCGGAAATTCCTCAGCCCCAGTGGGACCGATTGGCGGTGCCCCTACAAACTCCCTTCCTGGAATGGCATTGGCTCCATAACCTGGAAACCTCCGGCAGTGCTGTTCGTAACACCGGTTGGCAACCTTGTCATCTGACCGTATGGCAGGGGGAAACCTTACTAGGAGCAGCGGCTTTATATCTCAAAGGCCATAGTTACGGAGAATTTGTTTTTGATCACCAATGGGCAGATTTAGCCCAACGATTAGGCATTGACTATTATCCAAAGTTGCTGGGTATGGCTCCCTTTACCCCTGCTGAAGGCTATCGTTTTTTAATTGACCCTGAAGCTAATGAATTTTTGATCACCCAAATTATGGTGGAAGCCATTGACCACTTTTGCCAAACAAATCAAATTTCTGGTTGTAATTTTTTGTTTGTCGATCGCCAATGGCAAAAGCAAATGGAAAATTTAGGCTTCACTGGTTGGTTGCACCATAGCTATATCTGGCAAAATCAAAATTTTCAAAGTTTTGACGATTATTTGCAAATTTTTAATGCCAATCAACGGCGCAATATCAAACGAGAGCGGAAAGCGGTGCAAAAGGCCGGCTTACGTATTCAAGTTTTACAAGGAGATCAAATTCCCCATCATTTTTTCCCGGCAATTTATCGTTTTTATAGTAGTACCTGTGACAAATTCTATTGGGGTAGCAAGTATCTAACTAAAAAATTCTTTCAGTCTTTGTACGAAGATTACCGGGCTAGGGTGGTTTTGGTGCTAGCTTTTCCAGAGCACGACGATCAACATCCCGTTGGTTTATCTTTTTGTCTACGCAAAGGCGATCGCCTCTATGGTCGGTACTGGGGGAGCCTGGCAGATTATGATTGTCTGCACTTTGAAGCGTGCTACTATCAACCGATTGAATGGGCCATTGGGGAAGGTATTCAACTATTCGATCCAGGGGCTGGGGGTCGCCATAAACGCCGTCGAGGTTTTCCCGCCACAGCTAACTACAGCTTACATCGGTTTTACCACCCTAAAATGCAACAAATTTTGCAGATCTACATTGATGAAATTAATGCCATGGAGCAAGCAGAAATTGATGCCATTAACCAGGATTTGCCCTTTAGTAGAAAGGAAATCAGCCTGGCATTAGAACAATAAAAGCTAACTCAATTATCCTGGTCACAAGACTAACCAAATGGCTTTCTTTTATTGGGGGAGGATAATTTTCACCAAATTCTCTGGAGCTTTAGCAACTTAAAAAAACACAAAAGCTGTGGCAACCCAGATTACCCCGAGAAGAAATTTACCAAGTCGATAGTAAACCTTGATCAACCTGAGTAGGGTTAGGATGCGGAACCCGGGACTTGAACCCGGAAGTCCTTACGAACACTAGAACCTGAATCTAGCGCGTCTACCAATTCCGCCAGTTCCGCTTGCGGTGGTTTTTCTTACCGAAAGAATATCATCCCCCAGGATTGACCGGAAGTCAACAGGCTTTTGCCGAGAAATCATAGCGGCTTAATTTTTTTGATACCATGGGGAACTGCCGACTTTTCCCCGGCCCTATCCCGAAATCACCATGGCACTAATCGTTCAAAAATTTGGCGGCACCTCCGTTGGCACTGTGGAGCGTATTCAAGCGGTGGCCCAACGTATTAAACGGACTGTACAGGGGGGGAACTCCCTAGTGGTGGTGGTGTCGGCCATGGGAAAAAGCACCGATGTGCTGGTGGATTTAGCCCAGCAAATTTCCCCCAACCCCTGTCGTCGGGAGATGGACATGTTACTCTCCACCGGGGAGCAGGTGTCCATTGCCCTATTGAGTTTAGCCTTACAGGAAATAGACCAGCCCGCCATTTCCCTCACCGGAGCCCAAGTGGGCATCGTCACCGAGGCCGAACATAGCCGGGCCCGCATTCTAGAAATTCGTCCCGATCGCCTGGAGCACCATTTAAGGGAAGGGAAAGTGGTGGTCGTAGCGGGATTCCAGGGCATCAGTAGCGTAGAACATCTAGAAATTACTACCCTGGGACGGGGCGGCTCAGACACCTCTGCGGTGGCCCTGGCGGCGGCATTGAAGGCAGATTTTTGTGAAATTTACACCGACGTACCGGGCATTCTCACCACCGATCCCCGCCTAGTGCCGGAAGCCCAACTGATGGCGGAAATTACCTGTGACGAGATGTTGGAATTGGCCAGTCTGGGGGCAAAAGTGCTCCATCCCCGGGCAGTGGAAATTGCCCGCAATTATGGCATTCCCTTGGTGGTGCGTTCCAGTTGGAGTGACGAGCCGGGAACAAAAGTAGTGGCTCCCCCGGTACAAAACCGTTCCCTGGTCGGGCTCGAAATTGCCAAGGCAGTGGATGGGGTGGAATACGACGCCGATCAAGCAAAAGTCGCCCTGTTGCGGGTGCCCGATCGCCCAGGGGTAGCGTCGAAGTTATTTCGGGATATTGCCCAACAACAGGTGGATATTGATTTAATTATCCAATCTATCCACGACGGCAACAGTAATGACATTGCCTTCACCGTTGTCAAAGACTTACTCAACACAGCGGAAGCCATCACCACCGCCATTGCCCCAGCGCTCCGCAGTTGTCCCGAAGCGGATCAGGAAGCGGAAATTATTGTCGAAAAAGGCATCGCTAAAATTGCCATTGCCGGGGCCGGTATGATCGGTCGCCCTGGCATTGCCGCCAAAATGTTCAAAACTTTGGCCGATGTGGGAGTCAACATTGAAATGATTTCGACCTCCGAAGTTAAAGTTAGCTGTGTTATTGACCAACGGGATGCAGACCGGGCGATCGCCGCCTTATCCAACGCCTTTGGCGTCACTCTGTCCCCACCCAAAAATCAAGCCAATACTTCCCATCTGCCCGCTGTGCGGGGGGTAGCCCTAGACCAAGACCAAGCCCAGATTGCCATTCGCCATGTGCCTGATCGCCCTGGCATGGCCGCCCAACTATTCACCGCCCTAGCCGAAGCCAATATCAGTGTGGATATGATTATCCAATCCCAGCGCTGCCGCATTAATCAAGGCACCCCCTGCCGGGATATTGCTTTTATGGTGGCGGAAGGGGATAGCAGTCAGGCTGAGGCGATTTTGCAACCCTTGGTCAAAAATTGGCCCGATGCAGCGGCGGTAGTGAACAAAGCCATCGCCAAAGTCAGCATTGTCGGTTCCGGCATGATTGGCCATCCGGGGGTAGCGGCCCACTTCTTTGCCGCCCTGGCCCAGGAAAATATCAACATTGAAATGATTGCCACCTCGGAAATTAAAATCAGTTGTGTGGTGCCCCAGGATAGGGGAGTGGATGCCCTGAAAGCTGCCCACAGCGCCTTTAATTTGGCAGGGACAAAAACCGTCACCGTGCCTGCTTAGAGCCTATTTTTCAAACACTTTCTAAAGGAGTTTGACATTTCTTGTTTAGACAAATTGCATAGGGAATCCCCAAATGTCACCAGATTTTACTATGGGTCTACAGGCGATCATCTAACGCTGGACTTATAAGTACACGGCCTGAAACCTTTGTCGTTAAATCCTTTCCGTGGTTGTCTTCCAATTGGTCTACCCATTTTGACGGAAGAGGGATATCGTTACCTAACTAAGTATTAACCGGAAACTTTCCATATAATACATAGTTAAGTTAGCCTATAGCCAGTCTGCTCATGCTCGCTACTAATTCAATACTTAAACGCTTGCCCTCTGAGCTTGATCGCAAGCAACTCCTCTTCTTTGACGGTATGAGACATGCAGTGGAAATCGTGTCGCTGGCGCACTCACGCCTGCAGGCGACACTCACACGCATCGCCCTTTCCGAAGAGGGGGCACAACTTGGACATGAATTCACGTTGGCCTTCCTCGACGCTTGGGCCATTGTTGATGCAATTGACCGGTTCCGTTCGTTGTGGAAATTCGCGCCCGGTGCTGTCGACGATCCATCTTTTGAAAAAATAACCCAACCGATTCGTGATCTTCGAAATGTTTCGGATCACTTGGCGCAGAGATCTGAATATGTAGTCGCTCGCGCCGGCACAGCTCTCGGCATACTCAGTTGGTGTACGGCGTTAAGAGAAGATGGATGCGAGGGATATATTTGTACAATTGTGCCAGGTACACAGCAGTCAGGCCGCCATCAAGTTATGAACCCTGCTGGTCGACCGTGGAAGTACCCAACCAGCATGATTGAATTGGCCGCAGGAGAGTATAGAGCATGCCTCTGCGATATGCTTCCCCCGATAGGGGTTCGCGTGAGGCAGCTCGAAATTTCCATCGAAAATGCGTTGGCTCAGCATGGTTTCGTCGGGCGGCAAGGTGGAACAGATCTTCTAATTAGGATGCAGATCAAAGCAAACCATACAGGCAACGTGCAAGATGATGACGAGGGTAAACTGAGTGGCGGGCTTGCCTAACCATACCCTCTATTGGGAGCTTGGACGTTTACAACATAGACTTAAATGATGGTTTATTCCCCCTTGATGACATCATACTCTAGCGCAAAAATCTAGAAAGTGATTTATCCACAAACATTTTTCCCTTGACTCAAGCCTTTCTGTTTTCCCATCACCATGACCCACACCGCCATTGTTAATCCCCTGCTTCAAGGCCGGGGTTTACCCGCCTTCGACAAAATTCAAGCTACTGATGTGAGCCAGCGGTGACCACCCTGGTGCAGGAACCAGAAGCCCAGTTAACTGAGTTGGAAGAGGAAATTTTATGTTAAACGTTACTGTTGAAGAAATGCAGCGTGATCCTTTGAAATATCTTCGGCAAGTAGAGGCAGGTGAGACTCTCGTTATTGTTAGATTTGACAAGCCGATCGCCGAACTCAAACCTATTACCAGTGGTAAGCAATTGAGACCGTTCGGTTTGTGTGCAGGCGAGTTTACCGTTCCAGATGATTTCGATGATCCTTTTCCGGAAGATCTTCTCAGTGCGTTCGAGGGCAAATGAGGATTTTGCTAGATACGCATATCTTTTTGTGGTTTATTAGTGGCGATACCCAGTTGTCAACAGGGGCTCGGGATGCAATTCGTGATCCAGACAATGAGGTCTACCTGAGTTCAGTTTCTGTCTGGGAAGCAATTGTCAAATACCAATTGGGCAAGCTTCCTCTACCAGAGTCTCCCGAAACGTATTTGCCCAAGCAGCGCGAGCTTCATCAAATTGCCAGCCTTGCTCTTGACGAGAATAGTGTAGTTCAACTGGCTAAACTGCCACCACTACATCGTGATCCATTTGACAGAATGCTTGTCTGTCAAGCCTTACAGAATGGCCTGACAATTGCAACAGTAGATTCAGCAGTTCGTGCCTACTCAGTTAGTATTCTGTAGCAGCGCAGCTCAACAACGTTGCCTGATTTTTTCATTGCCTTCATGCCAAAATTTAGGGAGTGGTTTATCCACAAGAATTTTTCCTCTGACCCAAACTTTTCTGTTTTTCCATCACTATGACCCACACCACCGTGATTAATCCGCTCCTTCAAGGCCGGGGTTTACCCGCCTTTGACAAAATTCAACCCACCGACGTGGAGCCAGCGGTGACCACCCTGGTGCAGGAACTAGAAGCCCAATTAACCGAGTTGGAAAAATCCGTACAACCCACTTGGGAAGGCTTGGTGGAACCCCTGACGACCCTGGAAGAAAAGCTGGGTTGGACCTGGGGCACCGTTTCCCATTTGATGGGGGTGAAAAATAGTCCCGAATTGCGCCATGAGTTTGAACAGGTACAACCCTTGGTGGTGAGATTCATTAGCCGCTTGGGACAAAGTCGTCCCCTTTATGAAGCCTTTGTGGCCCTGCGAAATAGCGCCGAGTGGGACAAATTGGAGCCGGCCCAGCAACGCATTGTGGAAAGCAATATCCGGGAAGCGGAATTGGGCGGTGTCGGTTTAACGGGAGAAAAACGGGAAAGATTTAACGCAATCCAGTTGGAATTAGCGGAACTGGCCACCAAGTTTTCCAATAATGTGTTGGATGCCAGCCAAGCGTTTGAATTGAAATTAACGACTGAAGAAGAAATTGCGGGGTTACCGCCTAGTTTATTAGCCCTGGCGGCCCAAACGGTCCAACAGAAAGGGGAAGAAAACGCCACCTTGGAAGAAGGTCCCTGGATAATTACATTGGACTATCCCAGCTATCTACCCTTTATGAAATATAGTCAGCGGGAGGATCTACGGGAAAAAGTTTACCGAGCCTTTATCCGTCGGGCGGCCGATGGGCAGTGGGATAACCATCCCCTGATTGAAAGAACTTTGGCATTGCGACTGGAAAAATCTCAGTTGTTGGGATTTGACACCTATGCAGAGTTGAGTTTGTCTCGCAAAATGGCTCCCGATGTGGCAGCGGTGGAAAAACTGTTGGAGGAGTTACGGGTTCCCAGTTATAAGGCGGCGGAGCAGGAATTTGCCGATCTACAGAAATTTGCTGGGGTGGCAGAGCTACACCATTGGGATACGGCCTATTGGTCGGAACGACAACGGGAACAGGAATTTGATTTTGATGCGGAAGCTCTGCGGCCCTATTTCCCCTTGCCCCAAGTGCTGGAAGGTCTATTCGCCCTAGCTAAACGGCTCTTTGGGGTCACCATTCAGCCCAGTCAAGATTCGGCTCCAGTGTGGCACCCTGATGTGCAATTTTTCCAAGTGCTGAATGAATCAGGCACGGCGATCGCCAGTTTTTACTTAGATGCCTATAGCCGGCCGTCGGAAAAACGGGGCGGTGCCTGGATGGCGGATTGCTTAAACCGGGGTCAAGAGTTGGTAAATGGGCAAAAATCCCTGCGTCTGCCAGTGGCTTATCTAATCTGTAACCAAACGCCGCCGGTGGGGGATCAGCCTAGTCTGATGACTTTTTATGAAGTGACCACCCTGTTCCATGAGTTTGGCCATGGGTTACAACATTTGCTGACCACGGTTAATTACAGCGGTGCGGCGGGCATTAATAACGTGGAATGGGATGCCGTGGAACTGCCCAGCCAATTTATGGAAAATTGGTGCTATGACCCCACCACCCTGTTTAGCTTGGCCAAGCATTACCAAACCGGCGAGACTTTACCCCAGGCGGAATACGAAAAAATCCTCGCCACCCGTAATTTTATGACCGGCTCCGCCATGCTCCGGCAAATTAATTTCAGCTTGCTGGATTTGGAATTGCATCATCGCTATCGTCCCGACGGCCCGGAAACCATTGAACAAATTGGCGATCGCCTGGCGAAAATCACTACCATTTTGCCTCCCCTGCCAGAAAATGCCTTTCTCTGCTCCTTTGGCCACATTTTTGCTGGGGGTTATGCCGCCGGTTACTACAGCTATAAATGGGCAGAAGTGCTCAGTGCCGATGCCTTTGCCGCCTTTGAGGAAGTGGGCTTAGACAATGAAGCTGCGGTGCAAACCACAGGTAAACGTTTTCGAGAAACGGTGTTGGCCTTGGGGGGAAGCCTCGCGCCGGCAGTGGTCTTTGAAAAATTCCGGGGACGACAACCACAAACTGCTCCCCTGTTGCGCCATAACGGTTTGTTACCCAGTGCAACTTAAGCGATTGCCCGATTAATGAATTGAGCAATGAACCTTACCAACTCCCGCATCTCCCCTGCTGGCTTGGCCGTGAGATCGGTGGAGTTGGGGGTTCAAGGTATAATTCTGAATACTATTGGGAATAGCCTAAATTACAGTGTCCATTCAACTCGGTATCATCGGCGGTGGGGTAATGGCGGAGGCCATCCTGGCCCGCTTAATTGCAGAGAAAACCTACGCCCCAGAGGAAATTATAGTGGGAGAACCCCACGGTGCCCGACGGGATTATTTACAAAAAACCTATCAAGTTAAAGTTTCCCCCGATAACCAAGAGGCGGCCAATGTTTCTGAGGTGCTGTTGCTCGCGGTTAAACCCCAGGTGTTAGACCGGGTCCTGGCCAGCTTAGCCGGAGGAGCCAATCGTCCCTTGGTCATTTCCATTTTGGCCGGGGTTTCCCTGCAAAGAATTCAAAAAGGCTTTCCTGACCATGCCATTATCCGGGCCATGCCCAATACCCCCGCCACCGTTGGGGCCGGCATGACGGCGATCGCCGCTAACAAAATGGTAGAGCCGGATCAGTTAGCCAAGGCCAAGGCCATCTTTTCGGCGGTGGGCAATGTGGTGGAAGTGCCAGAAAATTTAATGGATGCCGTGACGGGGGTTTCCGGTTCGGGCCCGGCCTACGTCGCTTTGATGATCGAAGCCCTGGCGGACGGTGGCGTTTTGGCCGGATTACCCAGGGCGATCGCCCAAAAATTGGCCTTGCAAACGGTGTTGGGAACGGCCCAGTTAATCAAAGACACCGAGGAACACCCCGCCCAAATTAAAGATAAGGTCACCAGTCCGGGGGGCACTACCATTGCTGGGGTAGCAGTGCTGGAAAAAATGGGCTTTCGCTCCGCCATCATCGAAGCTGTGCGGGCTGCCTATCGCCGTTCCCAGGAACTAGGCAAAAAATAAATGCATGGCAGTATTTAGTCAGGACTTACGCAAGATAGATGAGGTTAAGGTAGTAGGATGACTTCTTTCACTCGTTTAGATTACTGTCAGTATTTACTGAGTAGCCCAATTAACTACACCCTAACAAACCTTGCCAAGCATCTCGATGGTGTGAGCCATGACCGGATCAAACGTTACCTACAAGGAGTAAAACTGACTCCTCGTCTGCTGTGGGAACAGGTACGTCTAGAGCTAATCGAATCACCAAAAGCTTATGTTGTCTTTGACGATACGGTGTTAGACAAAAGCTATAGTCAAAAAATCGAATG
>NZ_JADEWJ010000131.1:0-10092 GCF_015207725.1 Synechocystis sp. LEGE 06083 | reverse complement strand
CAGAGTTTCAACTATGAACCTCAGTTTGCTGGTTTTAACCCCCAAAATCTCCAACCCAGCTGTGGCAATAACAGTGTTTGTCTGTACAAATTGCTCTACATCACCCCGGTAGCAGATAATTTCACCGTCTTCGTTGGGCCCAAAGCGGAGGTCACCGATGCATTTCCCACCATTGTCCCCTTTGCCAGTGAAGGGCAGGGCACTCTTTCCCGGGCTTTCGCCATCAACCCCGTACTACGGGTCTCAGGGGGAACCACAGAAACGGGCTTAGCTTCGGCCGCTGGCTTCATCTACAAACCCAATGATGTGGTAGATTGGCGGGCACTTTATGGCTCTGTCAACGCTGCTATTCCCCAAAATGAAGGTTTTCCCGGTACGCCCCTCGGTGCGGGTCTATTCAACGGCAGTTTTGTGGCGGCAACGCAATTAACCCTTTATCCCACCGAAAATCTGGATCTTGGTTTGAACTATGCCTACAGCTACCACCAGATCAATATTTTAGGTACGGGACTGACAGGGGCGGCGGCAGGAACTCTCGGGGGTTTACCGTTGACAACCCCAGTTAACGTTAATTCCGTAGGTGCGACCCTAACTTGGCGCATTAACCCCAGCATTTACTTCACCACCTATGGTGCTTACTTTATGGTGGATCAAGCTAACAGCGGTTCTGCCTTTACCAATCTTGCTAGTTGGATGGCTGGGCTTTATTTCCCCGATGCCTTTGCGGAGGGCAACACGGCGGGTTTGATGTTTGGTCAACCCCTCACCAGGGTTGGGGCCGGTAATGGAGCAACGTTAACACCTGACAATATCAGCAACCGGGCGATTCCCTACCAAATTGAAGCCTTCTATAACTACAAGATCAACAACAATCTCAGCATTACCCCCGGTGCGTTTGTCATTTTCAATCCCGAAGGCGACTCCAGTAATAGTACAACCGGGGTCTTTGCCCTACGAACGACGTTTACGTTTTAACCGCTGTCGCCCCAGTATTTTGTCCCTTTAATCAATTGTTTGAGTCGCTATGAGCCTTTTTGTTGCTGTTGACAATATCGATAAGATTTTTTCCCTCACAGATGGGGGGCAATACGTCGCCCTCAAGGGAATTAATTTGGAAATTAAAAAGGGGGAATTTGTCTCCCTGATTGGTCACTCCGGCTGTGGCAAATCAACTCTGCTCAATATGATTGCCGGATTGGACCTACCCAGTGAAGGCATTGTCACCCTGGAAGGTAAGCGGATCAAGCAGCCCGGGCCGGACAAGATGGTGATTTTCCAAAACTATTCTTTATTGCCTTGGTTGACGGTGAAGCAAAATATTGCCCTCGCTGTGGATGAGGTCATGAAGGGGGCACCAGCGGCGGAACGTAAAGCCATTATTGAGGAACACATTGATTTGGTTGGCCTAGGCCAGGCGGTGGATAAACGACCCAGTGAATTGTCCGGGGGCATGAAACAACGGGTGGCGATCGCCAGGGCCTTGGCCATTCGACCAAAATTATTGCTATTGGATGAACCCTTTGGGGCGTTGGATGCTTTGACCAGGGGCAATTTGCAAGAACAATTAATGCGCATTTGTGAACAATACCAAGTCACAGCGGTGATGGTTACCCACGATGTAGATGAAGCGGTGTTGTTGTCAGACCGCATTGTGATGCTAACCAATGGCCCTGGGTCTAACATTGGCGGCATTCTAGAGGTGGATATTCCCCGCCCCCGCAAACGCATGGAAGTGGTGGAACATCCCAGTTATTACAGCCTCCGCAGTGAGATTATTTATTTTCTTAATCAGCAAAAACGCATTAAAAAATTACGGGCCAAAAAAACCACGGCGATCGCCAGGCATGGGCTGGAGAAAGTCAATTTGGAATTGGGCTATGTGCCCCTAGTGGCCTCTGCGCCCTTGGTGGTGGCCCAGGAAAAGGGCTTTTTTACCAAGCATGGCTTAGATGAAGTTAGCTTAGTGCGGGAAACCAGTTGGCGGGGCATTGTGGACGGTATCGCTGGGGGCTACCTAGATGGGGCCCAAATGCCAGCGGGTATGCCCACTTGGCTCACAGCGGGGGGTTATCGGGAACAGTCCATTCCCGTGGTCAGCGCTTTGACCATGACCCGCAACGGCAACGCCATCACCCTCAGTAAAAAACTGTACGACCAAGGCATTTACACCGCTGAGGATTTTCGTCAACTCCTATTGGCCTCCGACGGCGATCCCCACACCCTGGGCATGGTCCATCCTTCCTCCATGCACAACTTGTTGTTGCGTTATTGGCTGGCGGCCCACAACATTAACCCCGACCGGGATGTACATCTCAAAACTATTCCCCCAGCCCAGATGGTAGCGGATCTGAAGGCGGGTACCATTGATGGCTATTGTGTCAGTGAACCTTGGAATTTGCGGGCCTCCATGGAAGGAGCTGGGTTTAGCATCGCCACCGATTTGGAAATTTGGCAAAATCACCCCGGTAAAGTTTTGGGAGTGCGGGAAGATTGGGCGATCGCCCACCCTAATACCCATGTGGCCTTGGTGAAAGCCCTGTTGGAAGCCTGTGCCTACTGCGCTGACCCCAACCACGAAATGGAAATTCGGGAACTGTTGGCCACCCGTCAATATCTCAGCACCAACATTGACTATATCCACCTCGGTGATCCTGAAGGTCGCACCTGTAGCCTGGGCAACCCTGTGGAGTACTCCCACCATCTTTTCTTTGGCGATCAGGTCAATCGTCCTATTCGCACCGAACATCTCTGGATGATGACCCAAATGGCCCGCTGGGGAGAAATCCCCTTCCCCCGCAACTGGGTGGAGATTTTAGAGCGGGTTTGTCGAGTGGGAGTATTTAGCACCGCCGCCCGGGAATTAGGTTACGACGTCAACTATCAACGGCAACCCATCGCCCTCTTTGACGGAGAAGTGTTTAATGCCGATGACCCCATTGCCTACCTGAATCAAACCGTCATTCATTGCAACTTCACCATTGCCGAAGTGCACCTCAATAACCCCACCCCAGCGCCGGTTTTTGCCTAGGTTCTGTCCCCAGATCCACGCCCATGACCCCTGATTATTCCTCGACAGCTAACTATGAAAACCTTAAATCCTAACCGACCCATGTCCACTCCTACCCCATTGGATGGTCCCACCTCCCCATTTTTGACCATTGAAAACGTTTCTAAGGTGTACCCCACCGCCAAAGGCCCCTATACGGTGTTAGAAAATGTCAACCTCACCGTTGATGAAGGGGAATTTATTTGCGTTATTGGCCACTCCGGTTGCGGTAAATCGACCCTTCTCAATATGGTGTCCGGTTTTGCCAACCCCACAGAGGGCTCTGTGCAGGTAGGGGGAAAAACTATCAGTGAACCTGGCCCTGACCGTATGGTGGTCTTCCAAAACTATGCCCTGCTACCTTGGTTAACTGCATTAGAAAATGTCTACATTGCGGTGGATGCTGTCCACCCCAAAAAAACAGAAGCAGAAAAAAGGGCGATCGCCAAGGATCATCTAGCCATGGTGGGGTTAATTGATGCCATGGACAAAAAACCGGGGCAAATTTCCGGCGGCATGAAGCAAAGGGTTTCCATTGCCCGGGCCTTGGCTATCCGCCCAGAGGTGTTGATTTTGGATGAACCCTTTGGGGCGTTAGATGCCATTACCAAGGAGGAATTGCAGGAAGAATTACTACAAATCTGGAACGATCACCGTTGCACTGTTTTGATGATCACCCACGACATTGACGAAGCCCTTTTCCTCTCCGATCGCCTGGTGATGATGACCAATGGGCCCCACGCCAACATTGGGGAAATTATGACCATTCCCTTTGCCCGGCCCCGGGATCGAGACCGGATTATGGAAGACCCCACCTATTACCAATTGCGTAACTGCGCCCTCGACTTTCTCTATAATCGCTTTGCCCACGACGATGTGGCTTAGAAAATTATAGGCAAGGCACTACTCCCAAATTTCGCAGGCCAGTTCCCCCGCTTTTTGGGAGTGAGGTGGATGCCAAAAGTCGGGCCACTTCAGAGGTTTTTGGGTTCCAGCGCACCAAGCCAAGGTACTTTAGAGTTAACTAAAGACTTAAAAGGGGTCATCACAGAAGTCTAGGCCCAAAGACGGTGATATTAATATAGTTTTGACTTATCTTCCCGTTCCCATTGACCGCGATAAGCGATATTGCCTGGGGTTTAGACCAGTCCACCGCTTGAAGGCACGGGAAAAGTGGGTCGAGTTTTTATACCCTAATTGGCTGGCAATATCCCCTAGTTTGACCGCCGGATCTTGCAACCAGCGAATGGCTTGCTCAAAACGAATCTGTTCGATCAAACGGGAATAAGTTGTTCCTTCTTCTAGCCATTTTGGGGTTTTGGCACAAGACGGCCAACGAAATTCACAGAATGCCGTAGAAGTTATAAGATCAGGCACGCTTCTGCGTTTTTGTAGAAATTCCCTAGTAGCTTGTCAACTATTTCACCTGCCTAGTATTCATGACCCCTAAAATCCAAAGAATTAGCTTGGGAATTTTAAGTTCTTTTTTATTACCTGCGAATTTAGTTTTAGCCCAATCCCAATCCCCAGAACCTTTTGCCTATCCGACCAAAGGACAAACCCAGGAACAACAACAAGAGGATCATTTTGCTTGCTATAGCTGGGCAAAAGAACAAACGGGGGTTGATCCTTCCCAATTATCCCCGACTACTACAGCTCAATCTTCTCAACAGGGTCAAGTGGTAAGGGGAGCGGCTAAAGGCTCCCTTCTTGGTGTTGTGGGTGGGGCGATCGGTGGAGATGTGGGGGAAGGAGCGGAGATCGGTGCCGGCGTGGGGGCTTTGGCGGGATTGTTTCGGCGACGGGAAGAAAAACATGAACAGGCTCAAGTCCAAACCCAGACCAATGAGGCTGAACAACAACAACTGCAAACCTACTACCGGGCCTGGACGGCTTGTATGGAGGGCCGCGGTTACAGCGTCAATTAATTTCTATGAAAGCGATAAAACAGGAACTTAAAAAAGTTGGCTCCCTCAGCCTTTTTTTCTTTATTGGCTATGGGTATATCGTTGTCATCATGCAGCTTTTTTTGAAGGAATTTGCGGTTGATATTAGTGTGTTTGCCAAGGTGGTGGTTTATGCCTTAGTTTCCGCTAAATCCGTTGCCATTATGGATATGACGCCTTGGATGAATCGTTTTGCTAAATCTCCCCGTTATCTTCAAGTTTTTTACAGAACTTCGGTTTATACCCTAGCTGTTTTTGTGTTGAGTGTGATTGAAAATCTCTTTCATGCTTACCACGAAACCAAAGCCTTAATGCCTGCCCTGAAGCTATTCTTGGAGACACGCAATTTTTATCAATTTTTAGGCATTCTTCTCTGTGTTTCAACGGTATTTTTAATCCATAATATTTTCCAAGAACTTGACCAATATTTGGGTAAAGGTAATCTCAGTAAATTTTTCTTTAAACTACCGAAATCAATCGAATGAGTAAATAGACTTTATGGCTATATTTCCTAAACCATTCTGGCTCATTGGTTGGGCGATCGCCGCTTGGATGCTCCTGGGGTCAGTAGCTTGGGCCTGTCCTGATGGGATGGTGGAAATTCCAGGGGGAACCTTTCGTATGGGAGCCGACGATAATCAATGGCCAGAGGAACGATCTGTCGCCACCGTCACAGTTAGCCATTTTTGTCTGGATACCCATGAAATAACCAATGGCCAATTTACCGAGTTTGTGCAAGAGACAGGTTATCTGACTGTGGCTGAACGGCCTCTGTCGAAAGAACAATTCCCTGAACTAACCGATGAAGGGCGATCGCCGGGTTCCGTTGTCTTTCAAGCCTTATCCCCAGGGCAATCGATCACAGAATTAAGTTGGTGGCATTGGCAACCAGGGGCGAATTGGCAGCATCCGGAAGGGACCAATAGTACAATTAAAGGTAAAGATAATCATCCCGTTGTTCATATTGCCTTTGAAGATGCCCAAGCCTATGCAAACTGGGCAGGAAAAGCATTACCAACGGAGGCACAGTGGGAATTTGCGGCACGGGGGGGCTTAAAGGACAAAATTTTTGCCTGGGGTAACACCTATAACCCTAAAAAAGCCAACACTTGGCAGGGGAAATTTCCGATTAAAAATAGCAAAGAAGATGGTTATTTGGGAACGGCTCCCGTCGGTTCTTTTCCTCCCAATGGCTATGGCTTATACGACATGACTGGTAATGTTTGGGAATGGACAGAGGATTGGTATCAATGGGGCCATGATCATCAAGCAAACCAATCCGATCCCATTGCCAATAAGGAACAAGAAAGTTTTGATCCCCGCGATCCAGGCATTGCCAAACACGTGATTAAAGGAGGTTCTTTTTTATGCGCTCGTAATTATTGCAGTCGCTATCGCCCTTCTGCGAGGGAAGCCCAATCCCCCGATACAGGAACTTCCCACATTGGTTTTCGTTTAGTTTATAGGAGCAACCAGAAGGTATAGACTCCGCCGTTTTCCTAATTAAGCAAAAGTAAATGTTTGCTTAACCATATCAAAAAAAACATTATCACTAATTATGATCAATTTAAGCCAAAAATCATTGCTAACGTTAGGATTCGGGCTACTTTCTCTTTTCCCCATTTCCCCTATCTTCGCCGCAGAAGAAATTAAATTTTCCATTGCGCCATTTGGAGATTTTAATATTTCCGTCGATAGCTTAGAGACTTTTGCCCAGGATGGTAAAATTACCCCTGAATTTAATTTTTATGCTAAGCATCTTACCCCTGAAGAATTAACAAAATTTCATGCCTTACTCAACAAATCTTTTCCCTTAAGTTCCATAGAGGCTTTTGAATTTTTCAATACAAGCTTTGGTAAAGAAATTGTTAGACAATTAAGCTTAGCGGGGAGCATCCCAGTTTGTCAGCAAGCATAAATACTCATAGAGAAGGCGTGATTAAGATAGGCACAGCGTAGGCGTAGCATTCGGTTAACATTCTTGGGAGACCATTGAGCACCAGATAATTTGAGACGAGCACCAATTCGTTTCACAGTAGACTCGACTGATCCAGAGCCAATATCCAATCCCATCAACTGGTATAGATCATAGGGAACAATGCGATGGCGGTGCTTATTCAAATACGCCCGAAAAGTCTGACTAGCATAGGTGTCAATGGATTTTAACTGCTTCGATGCATCCTCGAAGCAACCCGACCACAAGAATGTTTTGATTTGCTTCAAGTCACTGGGAGGAGCATCGACTTTGTAGAGATTTTCCATCAAATGATACCAATCGAGGACTTCTCGTCGTTGGTGTTCGGAAGCAATTAGAGTAATGATATTCCAGATACCATCATGGCCATCTCCCACGCAGGTAACCAGAGGGGAGAGAGGATTCTGTTTTATCCATGCAACCAGGGCTTCATTGTCTCGAAAATAGGCATTATAGAGTGAATCATGAAGAGCAACGGCTTTGTAATCACGCCACTCACAAGGACCGGGATGAGGTGTTCGTAAACGCACCTTACCACCGTCTACACTTAACCCTGTTATCGTTCTGGTGCTGGTTTCAGGGGGTAAATCCAACCTTTGTACCAGCCGATGGAGACTGCTGCCACTGACTTTCATCCCAGTCATTAACTTCATATCCTCCGATGCTTGTCCATAGGAAGTTTTAGCACTGGCGACAAGACAACATTTTTCCAGGAGAGGACTCAGTTGAGTGTGAGGTTTGAGTCCAAGCTTTTCGGCATGACGACTCGGTACTGACACAGTACCAATAGCAGTTTTCACCTTTCGTTTTTTGCTGTCAGCTTTGGGGTCTCTCGGGAAAAAAAATTTCCCCCATTGCCGGACCGACGACCTCGAGCATATACTTCCGCATAATTAGTTCAATGTTCTCAAAGCATTCTAAATCTGCTTCTGCTGTATTGGCTTTGAGGAGCTTCGCCCCTGCTTGAAAATAGTCCTTGGCCTGCTGAATTTCTTCTGGGGTCATAGATTTTTCCTGTTTTTCTTATTTTTACAGCAATTTTCTCTACTCACATCACTAAGCATTTATACTCAGGGCAAAAGTGGGATGCTCCCCAAGTTTACTCGTCAGCAAGCCCAAAAAACAATAAAACTTATAGCTAATTCAATTAAAAATACGGCAATATAAATAATTAAGGTACTTTCAATACAAGCCTTGTAGAAATCTCTACTGTCTTAATTTTATTTCAAGCAGCTATATTCGCTAAGGAGTTTACAGCAAATTCCGAATCAACTTGACACACACAGGATAGTCGTAATGATTATTCTGTAACGGTTTTGCTGTGCCACTCAAATACCGTAACCGTTGTAACTTTTCTAAAATCATTCTCTTTCTTGGTTAATGCAATGACTCCAACCCTCAAAATCTCGGCTTTTAAAGATATTTCAGCTTTTTTATTGAGCACCCTCCAGCCGCAGTTAGATATTAACTTAGAAATTAAATATGTCAAAAATGCTGATGAAGCCCATCAAGATTTGTTCGACAATAATGCCGATATAGTTTTAATGTCCTATGACGATACTTTGTCCCTATCATTAGAGGATAAATATTCTGCAATTTTGGCCCTTTTCCCCATTCACGGAGGCATTTTAGACCTGTGTGGCGAGATTGATCCAGAAGCGAATAAAAATAGAATTGGAATTGATACAAACACCGGTTACGCTAGGGCTTTACGTTCTTATTTAAGCCAAAAGCTCACGCCAGAAGAATACCAAAACTTAGATTTTATCAAGGCAGGTGCCACTAATTTACGCTATGACGAACTAATTAACAATCAAATCGATGCTACTTTACTCAATCCTCCCTATTCTTACTTAGAAGGTGCCCAAGCTGATCCAGGTTTTCAGCTTTTTTTAGGGGACTATCAAGGGGTTGTAGCTAATACGAATAAATATGTTTGGCAGGACCTCGACAAACGAGCTTTGCTAAAGGATTTTATGGTCAGTTATCAAGCTATGTTGCAAAATCTAGAAACGAATTCACAATCAACTATTCAAAGCTTATCCGATTACTATAGCATTTCTACAGACATAGCAACTAATATCTATAATCGTCTATGGATGCCCAATGGATTGAATGTCAATTTTCAGTTTAACAACCTCCAATTACAAGGGACGGAGTCTATTTTTTCTCAAGACACTAATGTCTTTGTTCCTTTGAAACATTATTGGATCTTGAATCAAGACTTGAATAGCTTTTATCTTGATCCCAATGCAACTGATGCTTTTAATTTTCAGCCTAATACGGACAATTTAGGAAGTTTAGTCTACGATATTAGCTCTGTCTCCGGAGAAATTAAAGGCGAAATTGATGATGGTGCGTTGTCCCAAACCAATGCTCTATTTCATAACCTGGTGGGGTTTTATGCGGTGGAAAACACAAGCGGAAGCATTCTCGATGTGGATGATCTTAATGGTAATGGTCTGGTAGATGACTTGCTAAATCCAGGGGATAAAGGCTATGCCCAAACTGCGCTTCGTCAACACGTCAATAATTTTTTTCTGGAAGCTGGGGCCAATGGTGATCCCAGTAAAAATACCACTGCAAGTGAATTTGGAGAAGTGGTTTTGGCCGGAGGACGTTTTTATGCTCCTTTTTTAATCGCCAATGGGGGAGATTTATTAGTGAAATCAGGCAGTTTTGAGCAGGCGATCGCCGCTTTTTTAGCGCTCAATCCTGGGAATACAGGAGCCAGCCTGGAAAATTTTCAAACTAAGGCTGTTGCTTATTTGGGAGTGTCAAGGAATTTGTGTAAAGGGGAAATTAGAAAAGAAAAGAATTAGGGTGTTCAATAGCAAAACAAGCAAGAGCCGCCTTCCAATGCTGGATGGGCATAGTCCATTTACGGCAAATACGTTGCAAAGATAGGTATAAAAGTTTCAGTAGAGAATCTTGGGAAGGGAAAACTCCCTTGTTTTTAATGACCTTACGAAAAGAACGATTGAGAGACTCAATAGCGTTAGTGGTATAAATTACCCTCCTGATATCCGGTGGATAATCAAAAAACGGGATAATGAACTCCCAGGTATGGAACCAGAGCTGACTGATGGCAGGGTAACGCTGGTCCCATTTCTGGGCAAACTCCG
>NZ_JADEWJ010000130.1:0-10122 GCF_015207725.1 Synechocystis sp. LEGE 06083 | reverse complement strand
GGCCAGGGCCGATTATGGTAATCAGGGCAGTGCCGCCCCTAGTTCCCCCTCCGCCAGTGGAGCCAGTGTGGAATCGCAGATGTATCAACAGTTGCCCAGTGGCGCTTCCCCCAGTGCCGTTGCCAGTGGTGGGGAGCAATCTTTTAATCAAAATGCCCGTCAGCAGTTGACTAAAACCTATAATCAGGCAGGAAGTGCCACTGATCGGGGAACTAACCTTGCTACCCAACAGTTGGTGCAGGAACTAGAACGCCTTAACCAAGCTCCCTATTAGGGTTTACCCTCTTTGTCATGGAACTTTTTAATCGGGTTGGAAGGGTGTTGAAAGCCCAATTAACCCATTGGCAGCAACAACAGGAAGCGCCGGAGGAACTCCTCGAACGTCTATTGGGGGAGATGGAGTTGGAGTTGATCGAATTGCGGCGGGCCCTGGCCCAGACCATTGCCACTTTTAAAAGTACGGAACGCCAGAGAGATGCCCAGAAATTAATCGCCCAGCGCTGGTACGAAAAAGCGCAGGCTGCCCTGGATGGGGGTAACGAGGCCTTGGCTAGGGATGCCCTTGGGCAAAGACAATCCTATCAAAGTCATACAGAAGCCCTAGAAAAATCCCTCGGGGAACAACGGGCGGTGGTGGAACAGGTACGGGGACAATTACAAAAGCTGGAGCGCAAATACCTGGAGCTTAAAAGTCAAAAAAGTCTCTATCTGGCTCGCTTAAAATCGGCGATCGCCGCTCAAAAAATTGAAGAGATTGCGGGCAATTTGGACAATGCCAGTGCCAGCAGTTTATTTGAAAGAATCGAAACCAAAATCCTGGAGTTGGAGGCCGAACGGGAATTGCTCAATCCTCCCCCATCCCCGCTGGATAAAAAGTTTGAGCAATGGGAAGAACAACAGGCCGTGGAAGCAACCCTAGCGGCGATGAAAGCTCGACGCCCCCTGCCTCCATCTTCCCCATGACTGGGTTATAAAGATTTTTGTGGAAAAATTAATTAACCGCTGACTGTGCGTTAGCCCTCAAAATGACCAATCTCCCCCACCAGTGTGAGCAAATTTTTTTGTTGGACGGCGGTCTGGAAACGGAAATGATTTTCAACCGAGGCTTTGAGCTACCGGCCTTTGCCGCCCATACCCTACTGTCCGATCCCCTGGGGCGGGAAGCCTTAAAGAACTACTTCCATGGTTTTTTAGATTTGGCCAAAGAAAAACAATTCGGCTTTTTAATTGACGCTCCCACCTGGCGGGCTCAACCATTTTTTGCGGAAGAATTGGGGGTGAGGGTGGAAGAAATTCGGCAAGCCAATTTTCGAGCGGTGGAATTTGCCAAAACCTTGAAGCAGGCTTATATCACTCAAATTAAACCTTTACTGATCAACGGTTTGATTGGCCCCTGTGGGGATGCCTATGGCGGTGAACATTTCAGTGATGCGGAGGAGGCCCAAGCCTATCACCGGCAACAAATTAGCTGGTTAGCGGAGGCCGGGGTCGATCTATTGGGGGCATTTACCCTCACCAGTGTTAATGAGGCGATTGGTATTGTCCGGGCTAGCCAAGAATTTTCCTTACCCGTATCCATTTCTTTCACCGTGGAAACGGACGGTCACTTACCCACGGGCACTGCCCTGCCGGAGGCGATCGCCAGGGTTGATGAGGCTACCCATCAAGGAGCGGCTTATTTTATGGTCAATTGTGCCCATCCAGACCATTTCTGTTCCGTGATCACAGAAGAAGCTTGGTTGAGTCGCTTGGGGGGATTTCGCTGTAACCCTTCCCGCCGTAGTCACGCCCAGTTAGATCAAGCAGATTTTCTCGACATCGGTAACCCAGTGGAACTTGCCCACTCCTATTGGATGCTGAAACAAAAAGTCCCTTCAGCCAATGTGTTTGGAACCTGTTGTGGTTCCGACCTCCGCCATATTCGGGCGATCGCCAATGTCTTTGACGAACAAATGTAAGAGAGTGTCAAATTGTATACTTCATGGTCTGTCCTACCATCTTTTCTACAACGACAATATTTTCCTCGCTCGCAAGGAGAAAAATATTGCCGGTTCGCTCATCCAGGGGAACAATATTAATAGACAGATAAAGTTTGGTGAACCAGCAACACAACAGATGACACTGAATTTTTTGTTCTAACCTCCTTGTTACTTCGAGTAAAGTTCCCCCCAAGCACCTGGCAAGGGTTAGGGCGCATATTTTTAGGTCAATCCAACTAAACTGAGGTTAAAGTCTTCTCCCCAGCCAAACTTGCATCACCATTGGCTTCAGGGGAATCAGCTTCCGAGGGGGGAACCGCCTGCCAGAACTGGCCAAGATAATCGGACCAGTTAGCCAAAATTTCCTTTCCTTTGGGACTGCCTGTCCTTTCTACATGGGCCGTGATCATGGCTTTTAATTGTTCCTCCCCTTTAGGAGCGGCAATCCGTTGCAAAGTGATAATTTCCGGGTTGATTTTTTCCGGTAAATCCCCCACTTCATCGAGGAAGTAGGCCAAACCGCCGGTCATGCCTGCCCCCACGTTACGACCCACCGGGCCAAGGACGACAATCACGCCGCCGGTCATATATTCACAACAGTGGTCGCCAGCCCCTTCAATCACCGCTTTACCCATGGAGTTACGCACCGCAAAGCGTTCCCCTGCCCGGCCGTTGGCATAAAGGTTGCCCCCCGTTGCTCCATAGAGACAGGTGTTACCGATAATGACGTTATCTTCTGGTGCAAAGCTGGCCTGGGAATGGGGCACGATGACAATTTCACCGCCATTCATACCTTTGCCCACATAGTCGTTAGCTTCTCCTTGCAGATGCAGAGTCATGCCATCCAGGTTAAAGGCCCCAAAGCTCTGGCCCGCAGCCCCTTGGAAATTGAGGGTGATACTGCCGGTGAAGCCATTGTTGCCATACTTTTTGGCGATCGCCCCGGAGAGACGGGTGCCCACGGTACGGTCGGTGTTGACCAGACGGTAGGTTTTGGTCACAGTGGTTTGGTGGTTAATGGCTTCTTGGATGTCAGGATCGGCCAAAATGTCGTCATCCAACACAGGACCATTGCTGTGGACAGGCTCGTGATTGAGCCATTGTCGATTTTGTTTAGTATCAGGCAGATTGAGCAAACAATCTAAGGTCAGATTCTGGGTTTTGCTCAACTGGACATCGGAGCGGACTTTGAGCAAATCGGTGCGGCCAATGATGTCGTCCAAACTGCGGTAACCCAGATGGGCCAACAGGGAACGCACTTCTTCGGCAATGAAATAGAAGAAATTGACTACCTGCCCCGGCACTCCTTTGAACCGTTGCCGTAACCGTTCCTGCTGGGTAGCAACCCCAACGGGACAATTGTTGGTGTGGCAAACCCGGGCCATAATGCAACCTTCCGCAATCATGGCAATGGAGCCAAAGCCATACTCTTCTGCCCCCATGAGCGCCGCCATCACCACATCCCAACCGGTTTTCAGACCACCGTCAGCCCGGAGCAAAACCCGGTCCCGCAGTTGGTTTTCCATGAGCACTCGATGCACTTCGGTAACGCCCAACTCCCAGGGAGAACCGGCGTGTTTGATGGAACTGAGGGGAGACGCTCCCGTACCACCGTCATGGCCAGAAATTTGAATAATGTCCGCATTGGCCTTAGCGACCCCAGCGGCGATCGTACCAATGCCAATTTCCGCCACCAATTTCACCGACACCTGGGCTTGGGGATTAATTTGGTGCAGGTCGTAGATTAGTTGGGCTAGATCTTCAATGGAGTAAATGTCATGGTGGGGAGGGGGAGAAATCAAAGTTACCCCAGGCTTGGAGCGGCGCAACATGGCAATGTATTCACTGACCTTTTTGCCGGGCAGTTGACCCCCTTCACCGGGTTTGGCCCCCTGGGCCATTTTGATTTCCAACTGTTTGCCACTCATGAGATATTCCGGGGTGACCCCAAAACGCCCGGAAGCAATTTGCTTAATGGCGGAGTTGGCCGTGTCGCCATTTTCTAAGCCGTGGAGATGGGGCAACGTGGGGGAGTTACCTTCCGCATCTACGTCATCTAGGGTGAGGTAGCGCACCGTGTCTTCGCCCCCTTCCCCGGAGTTGGATTTGGCCCCCAGCCGATTCATGGCGATCGCCAAAGTTTCATGGGCTTCCCGAGACAGGGCACCGAGGGACATACCACCGGTACAGAAGCGTTTGACAATGGATTCCACCGACTCCACCTCTTCCAGGGGAATGGCAGTTTGGTCTGGATTGAGATCGAGCAGATCCCGCAGCGCAGTAACGGGGCGCCCCCGCAGATATTGACGATAAAGACCGTAGTGGTCATAGGCTTCGGCGTTGGCCCCATTGCTTCCCCGTTGGTAGGCCGCCACCGCTTTATGGAGGGACTTGGACATTTCTGGGGAGTTCATGTGGTACTCTCCACCGGGGCGGTAGTTGACGAAGCCAAAGTTTTCTAACTTTTTAGCCATTGCCGGGAAGGCCATGCCATGGAAAACCATCACTTCCTGGGCCACGTCGGCCATGGTTAACCCCCCCACTCGGCTAGTGGTGCCAGCAAAGGCATATTCCACCAATTCCGCTCCCAGACCGATCGCCTCAAAAATTTGGGCCCCATGGTAGGAGGACAGCAGTGAAATTCCCATTTTGGAGAGAATTTTAAACAGCCCCGCTTCCACCGATTGACGGTAGTTTTGCAACGCGGTGGCCAGGTCAATTTTAGCGAGGCGACCGTTGTCCATCAGCTTCTGGATTTTCTCATCCCGCCACCATTGCCGTACCGATTCCAAGGCCAGGTAGGGACAAATGGCAGAAGCGCCATAGCCCACTAAGCAAGCAAAGTGATGGGTACTCCAACATTGGGCCGTATCCACCACCAGGGATGCCTGTAGCCTTAACCCAGCCCGAATCAGGTGATGATGTACTGCTCCCACCGCTAATAAAGGGGGAATAAAGCTCTGATTTTCACTTAATGTAGCTCCATTGGGCCGGTCGGTTAATATCAAAATTTCAATGCCGGATTGCACCGAGGCGATCGCCTGTTGCACCAGGTTATCCAGGGCACTCTGGAGACTGTTAACGCCGCCTAAATCGTACAGGGTAGAAAGTACCGCAGTGTTTAACTGCCCTTGTTTAATCGCTTCCAACTCCAACTCATTCACCAGCGGCGATCGAAGCTTGATCATGCGGGCCGCTTCCGCCTTGGGCTCGAGAATATTGCCCCGGGGCCCCAGGAACATGGCCAAGGACATCACCAAATTTTCCCGTAGGGGGTCAATGGGGGGATTGGTCACCTGGGCAAAGCGTTGTTTGAAGTAGTCGTACAGTAGGCGGGGTTTATGGGACAGCACGGCCAAAGGAGCATCGTCCCCCATGCAAAAGGTCGGCTCCTTGCCCTGGTTAGCCATGGGCACAATTACCATTTCCACATCTTCTGCCGTGTAGCCAAAGGCCGCCTGTTGTTGCAAAGTCGTTTCAGCGTCGGCAAACAAACTTTTGTCAGCAAAACTTTCCGAGGCAACCATTTGACGATTGGCTTTTAACCATTCCCCATAGGGATGTTTCCGGGCCGCCTGCTGTTTAATTTCGTAGTTTTTGAGAATTTTTTTCTGGTCTAAATCCACGGCAATCATTTGCCCCGGAGCTAAACGACCCTTTTCCACAATGCTTGCTTCTGGTAAATCCACTACCCCCGCTTCGGAGCCCACCACAATGTAATCGTCTTTGGTAATGCAGTAGCGGGCCGGACGCAGGCCATTGCGGTCTAACCCTGCCCCAACAATCTTGCCATCACTAAACACCAATAGGGCCGGGCCATCCCAGGGTTCCTGCAGGCCGCTGTAATAGTCGTAGAAATCGCTAATTTCGGGATAATTGTTTAACGCCGGTTGATTTTTGTAGGCTTCCGGCACCAAAATCATCACCGCTTCGAGGGGCCCACGGCCAGTGCGGGTTAATAGTTCTAGAGCACTATCGAGGTTGTAGGAATCACTGTTAGCCTGGTTGACAATGGGAGTTAAAGCTTCCAATTCCGCCTTGGTCCAGCCTGGTACTTCCAACGCCGCTTCCCGGGCCGCCATCCAGTTAATATTGCCCAGGAGAGTATTGATTTCCCCATTGTGCCCCAGCATACGCATGGGCTGGGCCAGGGGCCATTTGGGCATGGTGTTAGTGCTAAACCGACGGTGGTAAACGGCGAAATTACTGATGTATTGGGGATTGAGTAAATCTAGATAAAATTCTCCCAAAATAACACTGCGGACCATGCCTTTATAGACAATGGTGCGGGAAGAAAAGGAACAAACATAGAAATCTTCCGCTAGCCTTTTACCAATGATGGAGCGGGCAATATATAGGCGACGGTCCAATTCATCCCCGGCACAACCAGCGGGGCAAGTGACCAAAATTTGTTCAATGTGGGGTTGATTACTGCGGGCCTGGCTACCCAATACGTCTGGGTTCACCGGCACTTCCCGCCAGCCCAGCACCGTTAATTTTTCTAGCCGTACTACTTCTTCCACATAGGCCCGGGCCACTTCCCTGGCCGTTGGTTCCTGGGGCAAAAAGACCATTCCTACCCCCAGGCGATCGCCGTCGGGCATGGGCAAATTGCGGGTGGCAAACCACTGGGCCAAGAGCTCCCGGGGAATGGCGGTCATTACCCCGGCCCCGTCCCCCGAATCATTATCGGCACTGCATCCCCCCCGATGCTCCATACATCCTAAGGCCTTTAGGGCCTGCTCCACCAGGGTATGGTCCGGTTCACCCCGGAGATTAGCGATAAAACCCACACCACAGGCATCTCGTTCTTCCACTAACCAAGGTTGACCAAGGAAAGGTTGGGTAGAATTGGTGGCAACAGAGGAGTTTGTCATAGGAGCTAGCAACGGATATTGGAAGGAAATATGGATGGCAATTGGAGACCCTAAAGGGTCCCTCAGCTTGGGGGCGGTGGTTAATTTTACCAGCTAGCCTAGGCAGTGGTTCGTTCGCCCTTAACCGCCTCATGGTGGCGATCGCCAAATTTTGGGAGGGAGACGAAATTAACCTGATTGATTTTGCTTGTAACTATTCTTCACATTATCGCGCACCGAAAACCCAGATTAACTATTTTTCTGCACCACAGCCAGAAAAATCGGACCATAGCCCTAGATGGGGCTTGAAATCCTAACTGCATAAGGTCAACATCCCTTGCCGTGCTAAAACTTTTTTACCGGTTAATTTTAAGATTCCCGCTATGGAAAAGGAGTATTTAGGGCTTGATGGCGATCGCCAAAAATTAGGAAAATTGCCCCTTGCTAGTGCTGAACGGGGTCCATGGAAGAAGCGAATGTTTGCGACAGTGGCCCTTGTAGCTGGGAATGACGTGAATTGTCAACTACAAATACTGATCGAACAAGCAAAAAAATTGTCTGAGGACGGGTTACATCCCACAGCCCAAACCCTGGGTGAAAGGGAAATACTTTCCCAGGCCATGGCACTATTGCAAGCGTCGGGAAAATTGTGGCGCAACTACCAGGAACAATATGCAGATGCCTACGGGGAAGCCTGGTTGAAGACCCTGGAATATTTTTACCGTCATTATCGGGAGTATGACCCTAGTAAAGCTCAGGTAGCCACATGGTTGAACTTCCGGCTCAAAAATGAATTTAAAAGCCAGCAAATTAAAATCCAGCAACAACAGCAGCGTCAAATCCAAGCCTCAACGGAGGAAGAAGGGGAGGGACTACTGGCCATGATGGCTTCTCCTTCCTATGGTGACCAGGCCAAGGTGATGAGCGAAGGCATAGCGCAGTGGCTGGAGGAAAGTCCAGAGTTAGCAGAAGAGAGCATCAAAAATCAGCCCCAGTTAACGGTTAAAGTCCTCTTAGAGCAACGTTTTCTGCGGGAAGTGCCCTGGGGGGATCTGGCCAAAGAACATAACGTTTCAGTAGCGACCCTAAGTAGTTTTTACGAGCGCAAATGCCGTCCCAAGCTGGTTAACTTTATCCAGAGCAACTACGACTTCATCACCCCCGATACTCCTGTTAACCCCTGTGAACATTTACGGAGCTTGTTGACCCAAAAGCAATGGCACAAACTTAATCTTGGCGATCGCCTGCAACAATGGCTGGAGTCGGAACCTTGTTTACAGGAAATTAGGCTCAGGGAAAAACCGGAGATTACTGCCCAGATTTTCTTACGGGAAACCCTAGCAGTGCTTCAACAACCACGACAGGGATTAATCCAGGTGGCAAATAGGTTAGGGGTAGAAGCGGGGGCGCTGGAAAGATTCTACGAATTTAGGGTCATTCATCAAGTTTTGGCATTTATGCATAAAATCCAGCGGGAACAGCGATAACTAATTAGGTCGAAGGCTCCGTTGCTCCAGCGGCGATCGCCAAATAACATGCCGAGAATAAATTGTTAAAACCATGAACAACTTAGTACAATCCCCATCCATTCCCCTCACGCTCCAAGACCGACAGTGGGTGCAACGGTTAGCAGTTCAGTCCGGCTGTCAGGGGGAAAAGTTACGTCGGCTTATTCCTAATCTCTTAGCGGTGAGAGCAGTGTCCCATTGGTTAGATATCTACGATATTGCCTATGACTGGTCGAGTAGTTACAGCACCCAACCGTTATTGCATTTAGGGGAAGAAGTGGCAGATCTGTCCTTGTCGGGGTTAGGACGATTAGAATGCCGTGGTATCTCTCCTCAACAACAAACAGTACAGTTTAGCCCTGAAAGTTGGTCAGACCGCTTGGGTTATATGGTGGTGGAAATTAACCCCGATTTAACCGCCGGTAGATTGTTGGGCTGTGTCGAACAAGTTAGTGCCGCCCCGCTAACGAAGGAAATATTACATCCGCCGGATTTTCTCTTTAGTCTCATTGCCCAAGCAGAATTGCAAAGGGCTCAATCCCCAGTGGCGAACACCATAGAAAACGGACTAAGAAGCGCTGCGAGTGTAATTCACCAGTGGTTAACTACTGCCCAAGAGCAGGCTTGGCAAATGGCAGAATTTTACCTGCTGGAACCAAGTTTTTCCCCTGTCCGTAGTGCCAATACCATTGAAAGAATCATTGATAAGCTCCATAGCGCCGGTAGTGAAGCGGCTCGGCAACGGTTAATCATTACCCTAGGGGAAGTAGTGAAACCGGAAGATACGGCATCGGTAGTGCGGGAACTAACGCAAATTATTGACCAGACCGGAGATGAAGATACCCGTTGGCTAGCGGCCGGCACCTTGGCTCGCATTGAACCTCGTCATCCCCAGGCGGCCCATCGGTTACAGAAAACCATTGGGGCAGAGTTAAATCTGGCGGATACGGCCCTTAATTTGGTCGTTGCTCTGATGCCGGCCCCAGATCAGACGATCAACGGCTCCATTGAGTTGAAAACCGCCAACCAACAGCAGAGCTTGCCCCCTGGCACCCGTTTAACCCTTTTATCAGCGGAAAATGAATTTGTTGACGAGATTGCCGTAACCGGAGACCAGACCCCCGGTAAAAATCTGTTGAAAATTGGCTTGACCATCGACCCCGGCACCAACTTCCGCATTCGAGTAACGGTGGGTGAGGAAAGTATTACCGAGGATATTCAACTCTAGACATTTCATGGATCTACAACTGTTGGTGCTGAAGATTATTGAGGGGGATTTTACCTCTGGTTTTACGGTGGCCCTGGATGTGGAAACCATTACCCAAGGGCAAACCAGAAGCCAGCAGAGGGATTTTTATGGTCGTTTACCACGCCTTGCTCTCAACCTAGATCTTTACCAACTGCATCGACAATGGGTCAGCGAAATTACTACTGCCCGCACAGGGCAACCCCAACGAAAACGGGGTATTAAGGTCACTAGTAAGCAGGCGATCGCCAGCCATTACGACCAACCGCCAACGGAGCAAAAACGGGCTTTACAACAGGCGATGGTGCAATGGTTAACCAGTCCAGAACCGGGCTGGCAGGCGGTGGAAAAAGAAATTATTCGCTGGAGCGAAAGGGGAACAGGGGAAACCCAATTGGTGATTCAGCTTGGACAATCCCTTTATCAATTGGCTTCCCCCACTGCCCTCACTTTAGCCAAATTACCCTGGGGGGAATGGCCCCTTTTAAAGGAGCAAAACCTAAATTTAGTTCATTTTGCTATCAATACTTGCC
>NZ_JADEWJ010000129.1:0-10148 GCF_015207725.1 Synechocystis sp. LEGE 06083 | reverse complement strand
GGCTATGCCTGGGACTATGCCAATAAGGTGGCGGATTTGCTCAGTCCCCAGAGCGGTGCCTATTACGAAATTTGGCTCGACGGAGAAAAAGTTATTAGTGGGGAAGAAGCGCCGGAGGTGAAGGCGGCTCGGCAAAAAAATCTCCACGGTACCAACCTGGATGACCCCAAAGAACCCATCTACGGGCAACAGTTCATGCCCCGCAAATTTAAAATTAGCGTCACGGTGCCGGGGGACAACTCCATTGACGTTTACACCCACGACATTAGTTTGGTGGTAATCACCGATCGCCATGGGGAGCTGCGGGGCTTCAATGTGCTAGCCGGTGGTGGTTTGGGCCGCACCCACAATAAGGAGGAAACCTTTGCCCGGGCCGCTGACCCCATTGGTTATGTGGGCAAAGATGACGTTTACGACCTAGTGAAGGCCATTGTGGCCACCCAACGGGATTACGGCGATCGCCATAACCGCCGCCATGCCCGGATGAAATATCTGCTGGCGGACTGGGGGGTGGAAAAATTCCGCAAACAGGTGGAAAAGTATTTAGGCAAACCGTTCCAATCTTTCAAACCCCTCCCGGCCTGGCGTTACCAAGATTACCTCGGTTGGCATGAACAGGGGGACGGCAAACTCTTTTTCGGTCTCTCGGTGGAAAATGGCCGCATTAAAGATGAAGGGGACTTCCAACTGAAAACCGCCCTAAGAAAAGTGGTGGATGAGTTTCAACTCCCCCTGCGCCTCACCGCTAACCACAACATCCTGCTCTACGAAATTAATCCCCAGGATAAAACGGCGATCGAGCAAATTTTTCAACAGCACGGTGTAGTTACCGACCCAGAGGCGATAGATACCCTGGTGCGTTACTCCATGGCTTGCCCAGCCCTGCCCACCTGTGGCCTAGCAGTCACCGAGTCGGAAAGGATTATGCCCAGCGTCAATGCCCGCCTACGAGATCTGTTAAACAGTCTAGATTTACCCAACGAGAGCATTGTCACCAGGATGACCGGTTGCCCCAACGGTTGTGCCCGGCCCTACATGGCGGAAATTGGTTTTGTCGGCAGTGCCCCCAACAGTTACCAAGTGTGGCTGGGGGGAAGTCCTAATCAGGAACATTTGGCCGCCGCCTACACAGAAAAAATGCCCCTGGAACAGCTAGAAAGCTTTTTTGAGCCCCTATTTGTCTTCTTCAAACAGAGTCGCAAAGCTAAGGAGAGCTTTGGAGACTTTTGCCATCGGGTTGGTTTCCCTGCCCTACGGGAATTTAGCCAGGGTTACACTGTGCCGACCAAGGGCAACAAAAACCGCAAAAATCAACGGCGGGTTAGCCTATCCGATGAAATGTATGCCCAGCTTAAGGCCCGGTCTGAGCGGGATAATTGCCCCATGAATCAGATTGTCCAGGAAGCCCTCACCGCCTACCTCGGCACATAGGGCCCGACTATCATTCCCCTAAGATGCCGTTGGCTAAACTATCCCAGCTCCCCAGTTGGGGGCCAATGGGATCGGAGTCTCCCCTCCTGGGGCTATGGAGGGGAAAAATTAGGATTTTGCCGACCAACTTAACCAAGCTGAAACTAGCTGTCCCCCAGTCCCCCTAACCCGTTAATCAAGATGGATTTTGCCGCCGGTTTACCCATTTTCGTTATCACCCTGCGGGAAGCGTTGGAAGCGTCCTTGGTGGTGGGCATTGTGTTGGCTTGTTTGGCCCAGGCTCAGCAATTACACCTGAAAGGCTGGGTTTACCGGGGCATTAGTGCTGGGGTAGTGGCCAGTGTGTTGGTGGGTTGCCTACTGGCGGGCGTACTCCAAGGGGTAGACCGTCTGCCGGGGCCCTACACTCCCATCCTCAAAGCTCTTTTGTCCGCTCTGTTGGGGGCGATCGCCGTGGGTATGCTGAGTTGGATGTTGCTCTGGATGACTAAACAGGCCCGTTCCCTGCGGGGGGAAATCCAGGGACAAATTGACCAGGCCTTGGCCGAGGAAGGGGGAGGCAGGGCCATTGCCGTGGTGGTGTTCATTGCGGTGGTACGGGAAGGCTTTGAAATGGTCCTATTCCTGGCGGCCCAACAAAATATGGCTAATCCGGCGGCGATCGGAGCGGCGTTGGCTGGCATTGGTACAGCGGTGGCTATGGCCCTATTAATTTTCCGCGTTGGGGTCAAACTAAACCTGAAGCTTTTCTTCCTGGTAATGGGCACTTTATTGCTGATTATTGTGGGGGGATTAGTGATTGGGGTGCTGAAAAATCTTGATTTGGCCGTCAACATGATGGGTTTGACCAATCTTGGCCTGGACTATCTCTGTTTTGTCCCCGGCGACTCCTGCCTGCTGGGGCCCCAATTATGGAATTTAGCCCCCTGGTTACCGGATAATCAGTTTCCCGGCATTGTGCTCAAAACCCTGGCGGGCTACCGGGACCATCTTTACCTCCTCCAGGCGATCGCCTACGGCATCTTTTTGAGCGTTATTGGTAGTCTTTATTTCCGGGGTTTAACCGACAAAGGTGATTCTCCTAAAGCTATGGCGCAAAAATCCTAGGGCTGGGTCTTGCCTTAAGCAAATCTCTCCCTGAACCAGCCTTTTCCTAACATCCGTAAAATGGTAGGGTTTCTTTCCCCCCTTTTCCCGTGCGTATATGAAACTCATCTGTCGTCAAAGCGATCTCAGCAGTGGTCTATCCCTGGTCAGTCGGGCTGTTTCTTCCCGGCCTACCCATCCTGTGTTGGGCAATGTGCTCCTCGAAGCCGATGCAGATAAAAATTATCTACGCCTAACGGCCTTTGACCTCAGCCTCGGTATCCAGACTAGTTTCACCGCCGACGTGCAACAGAGTGGCCGCATCACCTTGCCCGCTAAATTACTCAATGACATTGTTTCCCGCCTGCCGGACGGAGATATCAGCCTGGCGATCGATCCCGATGAAGGGGCTGGGGATAGTTATTTAACCACTATCACCTCAGAATCAGGGCGATTCCAAATTCGGGGTCTAGATGCGGACGATTTTCCTGCCCTACCCACCGTGGAAGGAGTCAAACCATTAATGTTACCGGTGGCAACCCTCAATGAAGGGCTACGGGGAGCCTTGTTCGCCGCCAGTACCGATGAGACTAAACAGGTGCTGACCGGGGTGCATATCAAAGGTAGTAGCGACAGTTTGGAATTTGCTGCCACCGATGGTCACCGGCTTGCCGTGGTGGAAGCCCCTACCCAAATTGAAAATGATGAAGGGGAAGCCGTAGTTACTGGCAGTGACTTGGCGGATTTTGCTGTCACCATCCCGGCCCGGGCCCTACGGGAATTAGAAAGAATGGTGGCCAGCCAGGGCAATAGTGATTTAGTTTCCCTGGTGGTGAACGATACCCAGGTAATTTTCGAGTTGGGGGATCAACGGTTAACCAGCCGCAAATTGGAAGGGGCCTATCCCGCCTATGACCAGCTTATTCCCCGGCAGTTTAGCCGCACTGTCACCATGGAGCGAAAACGGTTAATTACCTCCTTGGAAAGGGTTTCTGTGCTGGCGGATCAGAAAAATAACTTGGTCACTTTCACCCTCCAAAGCCCCGGTAACCAACTCCAGTTGGCGGTGGAAGCCCAGGACTTGGGCCATGGGGAAGAATCCATGGGAGCAGAAATTATTGGCGAAGGTGGGCAAATTGCTTTCAATATCAAATATTTAATGGACGGTCTGAAGGCATTGCCTAGCAATGATATTCAAATGCAACTCAATGAAGGTAATCAGCCAGTGATTTTTACTCCCCTGGGGGGGCTGAAAATGACCTATCTGGTTATGCCGGTGCGGCTAGTGGGCTAGGGTTGGGCAAAATCCTTTAGGGATTGGCCATGGGACTATGGCAAAATATGTGAGGCTCAAACCGCTGATGGCCATCCTTTCTGCCGGTTTGTCTGGGGAAACTGTCCCATTCCCTGATGCTTGCTTATTTTTTTGTCTTTTTGGTCGCCTGCCCATGAACGCTGTTGCCGCTTGTTTTACTGCTCTCCGTCAAAGGGGGGAATGTGCTTTGATTCCTTTCCTCACAGCGGGGGACCCAGATTTAGCCACCACAGCCGAGGCGTTGCGAGTTTTAGACCGGGCGGGGGCAGATTTAATTGAGTTGGGGGTGCCCTATTCCGACCCTCTGGCCGATGGCCCTGTTATCCAAGCGGCGGCCACCAGGGCTTTACAAAAAGGGGTCAAGTTGGATGACGTCCTTGACATTGTCCGGCAGGTTCACGGGGAGATTAAGGCGCCAATTATTTTATTCACCTACTACAATCCCATTTTTTACCAGGGCATCGAGGTTTTTCTCGATAAGATTAAGGCCGCTGGCGTAAAGGGCTTAGTGGTACCGGATTTGCCCTTAGAGGAGTCCGATCGCCTGTTGGAGGCCACCGCTGAGCGGGGCTTGGAGTTAATTTTATTGGTGGCCCCCACCAGTTCCCCAGCAAGACAGACGGCGATCGCCAAAAAGTCCCAGGGCTTTGTTTACCTAGTCAGTGTGACGGGGGTAACGGGGGTGAGAACGGCAGTAGGATCAAGGGTGGAAACATTGTTGGCAGGGATGCGCCAAGTAACCGATAAGCCCATTGGAGTCGGCTTTGGCATTTCCCAACCGGAACAGGCTCGGCAGGTGAAAGCTTGGGGCGCAGACGCAGTAATTGTGGGCAGTGCCATGGTCAAACGCTTAGCAGAACAAACCCCAGCAGAAGGATTGCAATCCCTAGAGGATTTTTGTCGCCAGCTCAAGGCTGCTATTAGTTAGAGGCAATTCTTCCGGATCAAGGGCGGAAATCCCCATCCCCCAGGGAAATTAGCCCGTTTGGGTGAAGACAGCCTGGGCAGTTTCCCTTTATCGTGAGGTTAACTGAGCGAGAGGAGAAAGATGATGAAAACGATTAAAAGCCCATTCATTGCCCTTGGTCTGATTTTTGCTAGTCCCCTGATGTGGGGAGGCACGGCGATCGCCGAGAATGCTGATCACGTACAGCAACTGTTGGCAACCAATGCTTGTATGAACTGCGATCTGTCCGGGGCGGACCTAGCCGGTGCCCATCTGATCGGGGCCGATTTACGCAACGCTAACCTGGCGGGTACTAACCTCAACGAAGCCAATTTGGAAGGGGCCGATCTAACCGGCGCTAACCTACAGAATGCTGACCTGCGGGGAGCCATGGTCACCAATGCCACCCTCAACCAAGCTAATTTGACCAAGGCTGATTTTGCCTTTGCCAAACTCTACGATGTGGACGTGACCGGTGCCACCGTTGATGGCATGAATATCCAAAATGCCGAAATTTATAACACTGGCATTGGTATTGGTGGCGGCGACGACTAATTACCTTTACTAAAGTTTAGTCAGAGAATGGCGATCGCCATGGGGCAAATATTAATGACTCCGTTCCTGTTGCTCCATTTCCATCCTGATCTCCGATTCCAGCTCCTTGCCGAGGAAATAGTTCAAGAAGGTTCTGATCACAGCAATCAGCCCCAGCTTGCTCAGGCTTTCTAGGGTGGGGGCGATGGTGGTGGAAAGAATGTCTGCCCCCAGTTGAAATTCCAGTGCCAAGGCTAACCACAAACCGAATTGCAGACGAACACTATTAAAGAATTTCGGGGTGCCCATGGTACGGCGATCGGCAGCCCAAACCATGTGCAAAGTTTTAATTAAGCCAAGGATAATACAGAGTACGGAAAAACTTTCCAGGAAAAACTTGGTAATGCCGACCAGGTTACCCAGGTAATGATCTAAAACTTCCATAAGTCTGGAACAGTAATTTTATTTTGTTTCCCCCCAGCCTAGTTGTGGTTAAGAAATTGGCCAATTTTTTCGGCCGCTGTGGCTAAAATGGTCGGTTCCTGTACTAAAGCAAAACGCACATAGCCCTCCCCGCCTTGACCAAAGCCAGATCCTGGGGAAAGGGCGACGCCGGTTTTGGCCACCAGTTTTTGACAAAATTCCAGGGAATTGCCAGACCAACTAGGGGGTAATGGAGCCCAGACGTACATGGTGGCCGTGGGTAGGGGCACAGCCCAGCCAATTTTAGCTAAAGCGTCAACCAGGGTGGCCCGCCGTTGGGAAAATATAGCCACCGTTTGCTGCACAATGGCCGGCGGACTTTCCAGGGCGGCGATCGCCCCTTGGAGAATGCCTTCATACTGATTGAAATCCACCACCGCTTTAATTTTTTTCAGAGCCGAAATTAACTGGGCATTACCGATGGCAAACCCGATGCGAAATCCTCCCATGTTATAGGATTTGGAAAAGGTGAAGAACTCGATGGTACAGGTTTTATGGGGATCGGTCTGCAAAATTGATGGCGGCAATTCTCTCCCATCAAAAACTAAATCCATGTAGGGAAAATCGTGTACTAAAACTAAGTCATGGTCACGACAAAATTGCACCGCTGTGTGGAAAAATTCTAAGCTGGCGATCGCCGTGGTGGGATTGTGGGGATAGCTGAGCACCATCATTTTGGCTTTGCTTAAAATCACCCCGGGAATATCGGCAAAAACCGGTAAAAATTGGTTTTCCGCCCTCAATGGCATCGGGTAAATTTCTCCCCCCGCCAGGTACACGCCCCCCATGTGGGAAGGATAACCGGGGTCCATTAACAAAGCCACATCCCCTGGATTCAACACCGCCAAGGGTAAATGGGCTGTGCCTTCCTGGGAGCCAATCAGGGGCAATACTTCCGTTTCGGCATCTATGGCTAAACCAAATCTCTTTTCATACCAAACGGCGATCGCCTTCCTCAACGGTAAGGTTCCCTGGTGCAATAGGTAGCCATGGGTGCCAGGGTCTTCCAGGGCTTTGGCGATCGTGGCAATAATGGGGGCGGGGGTAGGTAAATCGGAAGAACCAAGGGAAAGATCAATGATGGTTTGTCCCTGGGCCCTGGCCTGGGCTTTAGCCAGATCCATATCAGCAAAAACGTTGCCACCAAAGGAATTGAGACGATCGGCAAATTGCATAAACAAGTGATTAGAAATTATCAGGATCGATCCAATCTAGCCCACCAGTTTAAGTAATTAGCAAAAGCTTGCCCCTAAGGGTATTGGTAAACTAGGTAATCGGCAAAATAGTGGTAACCATGACAAAAAAGGATTGGTGTAGTGTGGCGAACGGTTCCTCCTTGCTCGGCAACCCCATAATCGGGGAATGTCTGTTTAAATGGTTACTGGCGAGTACCTAGATTAAGTTTGTGAAACAACCATAGTGGGATGAATAGTAATTTTTCTCTCAAGTTTTTAGCCGTGCCGGCCTTTGCCCTGTCCATAGCGACCATGGGGATTTTTGATTTGCCCAAGGGGTCGGCATTTGAGGCTTATTCCGGCCAGAATCCGCCATCTCCATTGGCTTCCTGTCCCCTGCCAGAAGAGGTTATTTCCCTAGGGCGATCGCCCCACGGAGAAGTTTTAATGGCTTCAGCGGCTAATGTGCCCATTCCAGCGGCGAACCCCAGTCAATCCCAAGAGTTTGACTTCGATTTTAGCTATGCGGAAAGTGATGCGGCCGTTGCTTTATTTGGCTGTGATTGTCCGGCCTGTATCGGTGCCTTGCGACAACTCCGGGATCAGCCCTACACTTCCCAAAGGTTAACCAGTAACCGCCCCACTACCGATAAATCCTTTTTTAGCAAAAACCAGGCTCGGCTTAATGACCCGGTGGAAGGGCATTGCTGGGCCAATCTTCAAGAATTGGCAACGGAAGAGGATATCCAAGTGGTTCTGCAAACCCTGGAAAATGAAGAGTCTGTGGAAAAGGCAAAGGAAACTTTCTAACCCTTGTGCCTACGCATCCCCTTTGCCAGTCATATTCTCTGCCCATAGAAGCACTTCCCCGCCACAGCCCCCGGCGGCGAGATAATTCCCTTGGGGTGACCAGGCTAGGGTAGAGAATCCGGCGGCTACTCCTTCCAAAACTTGGGCGGCATGGGTAGCTTTTTTCCACAGGCAGACTAAACCATCTTCGGACGCAGAGGCCAATAGGTTGGAACGGGGTTTAAAGGCGATCGCCGTTATTGTCCCATTGTGTAAATCCAACGGTTGAGCGACCCAATTATCATTTTCTGCCTGAACCCAGGCCACCATGCTCTTACCACTGCTAGAAACCAACAGGGGTGAGCTGTCCGGAGCTTTCATAGACCAGGCCAAATGCCTTACCTTGCCCGGAAATCCTTGCATTTGCCAGGGGTCAAGGTTTTCCCATTCCCAAACCAACAATGTTCGGTCATTATTACCGGAAGCCAAATACTGCCCATCGAGGGAGAAGGCGATCACCCCGCTAGCTCCACTAATATCCCGCAGATGTGGATCATCATCCCAGGCTTTTGTTTTCCAAACTTTGAGGCTCTGGTTACCGGCTAGGACTAAAAAGTTGCCGCTGGGATGCCAGGCCATATCCAACACCGACGATTTTTCAAAGTTAATCGTTGCTACCACTGCCTGGAGGCCCCCATCCCATATTTGGGTGTATTTTCCCAGGGCAAAGGCCAGTTCTGGACGCTGAGGATGCCACCGCAGGCAATCGACCCAAGTCCGCTTATTTTCCAGTTCTGTTAGTAATACTGCCCCATCCTCCACTATCTGCCAAATGCGCACCGTGCCATCCTGGCCCCCCGTTGCCAAAAATTGACCATCGGCGGAAAAGGCGATCACATCTACGGACAATCCCTGCTGTTGCTGTAAAGTTAGTAATCTTTTTCCCCTAATTTGCCATAGCACCACTTCCCCCGCTGCTGAAGCCACCGCCAGAAAAGATCCATTGGGTGACCAGGCGATCGCCGTTACATAATCGGCAAGAAGGGTTTGCCAACTCAAGGTAAGCAGGGATTTAGTCATAGGAGAGAGGGGATAAGGTATCGGCGATGCTTATTTCAAACATTGCCGAAAGTTTTGCTCCAAATCCATGGCTTCCAGATTTCTGCCGATGAAGACCAACTCATTTTTACGGAGTTCATCGTCCCGCCAAGGACGATCCTGACGCCCTTCAAACAACATGTGGACCCCCTGGAAAACAAAGCGGCAGTCTTCTCCGGCAATATTGAGGATACCCTTCATGCGGAAAATGTCCGGCCCCCGGTCTCGCAACAAGATCCCCAGCCAGCGGTTGAGTTTATCCCCGTCTACTTCCCCTGGTTCCACTAGAGCAATGGAATGAACGGTTTCATCGTGTTCGTGGGCAGTTTCGTTGAGAAATTCGGGATCAATTTTTAAAGCATTACCCAAATCAAAGGCATTCACACCAAGGATAGAGTCCATTTCCACCTGGGCATCACGGGTGCGATAAATTTTGGCGATCGCATTCATAGCCCGGATTTTTTCCTCTAGAGCCTGCAACTCGACCTCCGTAACCAGGTCAGTTTTGTTAAGCAAGATTACGTCGGCAAAGGCAATTTGCTCTACAGCTTCTTCCGCTTCCCAGTGTTGGGCAATATGGGCGACATCCACCACCGTTACCACTGCGTCTAAGCTGGTTTGGGTTTGTACCTCGTCATCCACGAAAAAAGTCTGAATCACTGGGGCCGGATCAGCTAATCCGGTGGTTTCAATGACAAGGTGATCAAATTTGTCCCGACGCTTCATTAAGTTGCTAATGATGCGGATCAGATCACCCCGCACAGTACAGCAGATACAGCCGTTATTCATCTCGAAAATTTCTTCGTCGGCATCAATGATCAGTTGGTTATCAATGCCCACTTCGCCAAATTCGTTGACAATCACCGCCACCTTTTTCCCATGTTCGTGGGTGAGAATGCGATTCAGGAGAGTTGTTTTACCCGCCCCTAGATAGCCTGTAAGCACTGTGACTGGAACCGAACGTAGGGCATTAGCAATAACCATAATCAGATTTCAGATTCAGAGGATAGTCAACGACCTTGATTTTAATCCGGATTCACCCGTAGGATGTTCTGTTATCAGAAATAACGATAATCATTTTCATTGCCTATGGTACCTGAGCCTAGAATCCTGCCAAAGTTTATTGATTTGGCGATCGCCGGAGCGGGCCCCCAAGCCTTAACCCTAGTGACCCATTTATTACAAAAAAGAAAACCCCTGCGGGGACGATTTTTGGTGTTTGATCCCAGTGGCGACTGGCTCCAGCGTTGGCAATACCAATTTGCCGCAGCGGAAATTCCCCATCTGCGAT